>JANMYC010001382.1:0-4630 GCA_031381715.1 Saprospiraceae bacterium | reverse complement strand
TTCTTTTCCGTACAAATTGCGATTGCCTGACCAAGCCAACGGCGTGCGATACCAACCGCTTCCGAGTGAAACACCCACCGCATTTGCGCCCGTTTTCACGAGATTGGTTACGTCAAATGCTTGATATTGAAGGCGTTTATTATAGCTTGTCCAACCCGGCGTCAAGTAAGCATCACCGACCCTTTGACCATTGATTTGCGCTTCGTACATACCATGCGCCGTGATGAACGCCGTAGCCGATTGTATTTTTTTCTTTGTTGAAAATGCTTTGCGTAAAATGGGCGGCACACCATTCACAGTATCCGATTTTGAATCCGCTTGAATCCATTTAGCTTTCCAATCCGCTGCCGTTAAAATGCCCATTTGCCAAAAAGCCGGTTCACTCCATGCCGTTGTATTGCCGAAATTATCCGTCACTCTGACTTGCCAATAATACTTTTTACCCGAAGCTAAAGCCGCCCCTTTATACGGCACATAAACGGAAGCATCCGACTTCACCAAGCCCGATGTCCACAAAATACCTTTTCCTTTCGCCCATACTGTCGCGCCTGAGCGTGATGAAGCTGTAAGCATCAAGGGGTCAGTTCCAACCCGTATTTCATAAGCCGTTTGCATGGTATTGCGTTTGTCAGAGGCTAATTGCCAACTGAAATTGGGTTCTTTGGCATCCAATCCAATTGGATTGCTCAAGTTTTCACAGAGCAGATTTTTCACTGCTAATTGTCCATAACTGCCTGTTATGGGCAAAAGGGCGACGAATAGGAGGATAGTTTTTCTCATTTTGGTTAGTCGTAGTGCGGAACTCCAGTTCCGCATTTTTTTAAATTTGGTTAATTTCGTTTAAAAAATTATCAAAAAAGAGTGTGCTAATGTATAATATTCAATAATTTCAAAATAGGAAGAACAATAACAATCATACCCATTATTATACAACCAATTCCGCTCACTTTATGAATAATCCAATTCTTTCTATTAGTCCAGTATCTGTATTGTATCGAACCTTCTTTTATTCTACTAAATTTCATTAGTTTAGGTATGAAAAACTCGGTATTAAAGGAGAGTTGATATCCATACCATATTAAAAATATGCCACTAAAAACAGTAAAGACAAGGGCTAAAATATTTATGTTTAACATAATCCTTATTATAAAAACGTAGCGCGGAACTTCAGTTCCACCCTTTTAAAGGTACTTTTTAGGATGCGGAATTGGAGTTATTTTTTAAAGAAATTCAGCTTAAACTAAAGTTTTTTTGTTAAAAACCCCGCAACCACAATGCTCACGATGAAAAAAATATAAATTAATATGAAAGAACTATCAACTGAATTAAAACCTCCCATAGAAATGGCTTTTAAATCATTCATCAAAATACCATTAAAAACTAAGAGACAAATACAACTATTCACTATATAAAATTTACGGTTGCTTTGACTGGTAATATTGTTGAACAACAGACTTAGGATAAATGAAGTCAGCAAAACTAAAAATGTGTATAGAGCCATAAAATAATACACATACATTCTATCATGCCCCATTTCATAGTAGTTCGCAAAGGCAATTGAGAATATCCAAATCAGTAAAATGTGTATTCCCCAGAAGGCTAAACTTTTATTCATTTTAAATTTCTACTACGGAACTGGAGTTCCGCTTTACTCTTAAAACACCACCCAAAGCCGTTGCTTGTGGCACATCCAACGTTTTAACTATTTTATCTTTAAAATCGCTTTTGAGCATATCCATGAAAAGGGCGTTGCGAGCGAATCCACCATCCACAAAAAAGGTTTTTACGCCATTATCCACCAATTTAATAGATATTTTTAAAATATCCATCAATCCACGCATCAATGCGCTATACGCCATTTCTGCTGATTCAAACGACGATAAATCCCATATTTTATCTTGTTTTTGAGGTATGGAACCTGTGCCTTCCATGCAAGCGGGGATGAAATTAGAACTTTCCAAAAGTTTTAAACTTTTGGAAAGTTGAATATTTTTATAAAAATCCTTTTCTACTTTAAAATACTCGGCGATGCGCTCCACTTGGTAATCATGTTCACGCCCAAAAAATACCCTCGATGCCTTCGTCATATCACCCTGCGGTGTCATATAGCTTAAACAATCCTTAGAAAATTGCTCGATACTGAGGGGGGCTTGATTGAACGAATTCAAATTAATACACCAAGTTCCCGTTGAAATGAGCATAAAGGGCTCTGTTTCGACAGCCGAATAAGGTAATAGCGCTGATGAGCTATCGTGCAAACCCACACCGATTTCGAGTTTCGGATTTCGGATTTCGGGTTTAGAGATGACAGTGCAATCAGTCGAAATAAGTGCTAATTTTTCAATAATACCTTCTGCTTTTACCCAATCGTGATAATCATTTTTAGTAAAATCCCACAACGCCGTGTGGCAACCGATGGACGTAAAATCACTGTATTTTTGTCCCGAAATAAGGAAAGAAAGGTATTGCGGGAGGTGTAATGAGGTTTTTATTTTATTGAAAATTTCAGGCTTTGCATATTTCAAAAAGTACAATTGCAAACCCGAGTTGAGCAAACCCATCAGAGGCGAACACGTTACGGCTGCAAATTCAGTCTTGGATTGACCAAATTTGTTTTGAATCATTGTATAAAATTGCTCGCTGAGTTCTTCGGGGAAAGGTTTTAAATAATTGTAAAGTGGTGCTACGGGTTTATCGTTTTCATCTAAATGCACAAAACTCGCGCCGTACGCTGTAAAATTCACACCTAAAACTTCATAACGGTCATCGTTTTGTAGCTTTTCCCATTGTTTCAGTACCCCCTCAGTCAAACGCTCCAAATCATCGCAAGGGAAGCCATCTTCGTCTTTTATTTCAGCATATACCTCTTGTTGCTCTTCAATGACTTGCTGGTTTTCATCGAAAAGCAATAGTTTTTTATTGGTTTTACCAATATCGAATATGGCGTAAATCTTCTTTTTCATATTTCAACCAAAAGCCTATTCTAAACCACAGAGTACACAAAGAAACACAAAGGGAGTTTGATTTATGTTAAAATCCTTTGTGTCTCTTTGTGTTCTTTGTGGTTTAAATATCGTTTTACAAACCAACAGCCACCGAATGACCTCGTTTTTCAATCAAACCACGACGAATATCTAACTGTCTGAAAACGCCGATTGGGTCAATAGCACCACCACTTTGGCGCAATGCTTCAGCGACCAAAGCACGGGTATCCGTAGCAAAAATATCACGCAATAACTCCTCAGCTTTCACTACATCGTTCGCTTCTTGCGCTTCGTTGAGCGCCACTCTATCTACTAAAAGGGCTTTTGCATAAGTCGTTAAAATATTTTGAACTGATTGCATCAAATCCTCCATTGGGTCTTTTGTGTTGTGACTTGCATCAATCATCCAAGCTAAAGGCGGATTTTTTACTGAGGGGTCTTGCATCGCATCCACCAATTCATTGAAAATCAAGAAGAACTGATAAGGCTTAATGCTGCCCGTTGTCAAATCATCATCGCCATACATCGAGCCATTGAAATGAAAACCCCCCAAACGACCGAAGTGCATCAAACGACCGACGATTTGCTCAATATTGGTATTCGGTAAGTGGTGACCCAAATCCACTAAAACTTGTGCATTTTTACCAACATACTGACACAACGCATTCGAAGTGCCCCAATCTGGAATAACCATTGAGTAAAAATGAGGCTCATAAGGCTTGTACTCAATTAACATCGTCCAATCATCGGGCATATTTGAATAAATATCCGCCAATGAATCAGCGGTGCGTTGGTAGGCTTTACGGAAATGTTGTTGACCTGGAAAGTTAGAACCATCCGCCAACCATACCGTCAAAACTTTTGAATCCAAGGCTTTACCATGCTCAATACAAGCAATATTGTGGTCAATCGCTTGTTGACGAACTGCCCCCTCAGTATGGCACAATGAGCCAAACTTATAGGAGTGCGCTTGATTGGTTTGGTCTTGAAAAGTGTTAGAATTGACTGAATCAATCGTCAATTCATAGCTTTTTAAATGCTCTTTTAAGGCAACGGCATCTTTGGGTATATCCCATGGAATGTGCAATGAGATAGAATTTGAAGAGCGATTGAGCTGATGTAATAAGCCTACATCTTCTATTTTTTCTTCCAAATTACGGGGCTCCCCTCCTATCGGGAAACGACCAAAACGGGTGCCGCCAGTGCCCAACGCCCAACTTGGAATGGCAATTTGGAAAGCAATTATTTTATCAATAATTGACTGAACATCAATGCCTCGGCGGCTTAAAAGTTCAGCCGTGTATAGAAAACGGAACTCATGTTCAGCTCTGTTTTTATGGTTGTATTCTTCTATATGGCCTTTGATAAACATTTTAATAGTATATTTCTTGTTGTAAAATATATTTTATCCTTGGCATTCCGATTCTCGGAATGCTAAGGGTCTGGAAAATTGCAAAAAAAAGCTCATTAGCTAACTCCCAATGAGCTTACATAATATAGGTAACTATCCAGTCGGATTAGAATTAACAGATAATTCGACCATAGCTTGGACGGCATGGAAAACGGATTGTCCATTTTTGATAGCAGTATCAACAATGGAACGAATTATGGCGAATTCATGATGGAGGGATTTGAACTGCCCTGAA
>JANMYC010001372.1:0-3909 GCA_031381715.1 Saprospiraceae bacterium | reverse complement strand
ATTTATGACGAGCAACCCGCAGCGTTCCTTTTTGCCCGTCAAGAGCGTATTGCCGTAAGTAAAAGATTTGATGCACCTATTGTAGCGCGCCGCCCGGGATTCGTGGTAAGTAGTTTTAAATTAAAACAGTAAATATTAGGAAGTTGTATTGTTGTATTGTTTTGCTAATTTTAATTAAAAACAATACAACAATACAACAATACAACAATACCTCTCACTTGAATGCTAAAATATATTCTCCAACGATTGCTTTATTTCGTCCCTACTCTGTTGGTTATATCCATCATTGTATTTGTGCTGAGTAAAATGACGCCCGGAGACCCCGTAGATAATCAACTCCAAATAAGTTCCGAATCCAATTCAAGCCGCATTTCAGATGAAATTTATCGTCAAACAGCGCATCAATTAGGCATTGATAAGCCCATTTTTTATTTCACAATTACGTCCCAAGCTTTTCCTAAAAATCTTTTTACAATAAGTAGAAAAAGTGAGCGAATAGCAGTTGAAAATCTGATAAAACAATATGGTAACTATGATGAAGTTACTGCTTTTCAACAAACGATTAAGGCTTTTTTGTTAAAAATACCCGAGCAAGATAGCCTAAACCTTAGAAATAATATTGAGCAACTACTCATCCAAGATGATGATGAAAAAATAACATTCATTTTAAACGATTTGAGTAAAATCGCTCAAGAAAAAGCCGTTTTTAATGATGAAATAAAGGGTATTTCGTCAAGTTATGAAAACATAAAAAAAGAAGCGAAACGTTCCAAATTATTCATTCCCACTTTTTATTGGTACGGCTTTGATAATCAATATCACCATTGGATTACAGGGTTCTTAACAGGTAATTTCGGTTTATCCAAAAATGGACAAACCATTGCGAACAAAATTTCGAGACCCCTCAGTATCACCTTGATTATGAGCCTTTTAGCCATCATTTTATCGTATTTGATAGCCATTCCTATTGGCATTTTTACCGCAGCCAATAAAAATAAACGGAGTGGAAAATGGTTGATAAAAGGCTTATTTGCGGTGTATTCTCTACCTTCCTTTTGGGTGGCATTGATGGCATTGCGCTTTTTGACAACCCCTCAGTATGGCATGAAAATTTTTCCTTCGGCGGGTTTATCGGATTTGCACACTGAGGATTCATTTTTCATTTTCTTTTTTGAAAATATCGGGCGGTTGATTTTACCTGTTTTATGTATGATAATTCATCCTATTGCTGTCATTGCAAGACAATTGCAAGGCTCCATGATTGATAATATGCAATTGGATTATACCCGCACAGCTAAAGCAAAAGGTTTAAATTTTAATAAAATATTGAAATACCACGTTTTTCGCAACGCTTTATTTCCTTTGATTACGCTTTTAGGTCAAATATTTCCTTTATTGATTACGGGGTCTTTTATGGTTGAATACATTTTTAATATAAAAGGCATGGGGCGCGTAGCGTTTGAAGCCATTGATGAACAGGATTGGAATGTGGTTTATGTGGTGCTGATGTTGAGTGCCACGATGGTTTTAATAGGAAATTTAATATCCGATTTACTCTATAAATGGGCAAATCCAAGAGTGGAATTGACATGAGGTATTTAAATAAAATATTCATATCTGCAAAATGGTCGGTACGCACACTGGCTTTTCTGATATTCATTGCCTTGTTTGGAAACATCATCACGTCCGAACGAGCCAATGCTTTATTGCCCCCGCTCATCCCCTACTCAGCGACTTCTCAAGATGCTAAAAACATGGATTACATCAGCCCTTTGGCGGCTCAAGAAGTGCCATCATTGTACTATAAGCATTGGTTGGGCACGGATAAACTGGGGCGTGATGTCTTCGCGGGTATTGTTTCGGGTACGCGTACGGCTTTGCTCGTAGGCATTGGCGGCATGGGTATAGCTTTGATTATCGGTCTTTTAATGGGTTTGGTAGCGGGTTATTATGGCAATAATCGTTTTAAACTCTCTTGGATAGGCTTGATACTGAGGGGGTGCATGATTTTTAGTTTTATATTTTATCTCTCCGTTTTTTTTCAACAAGGGCTTAATCCGCTTGTTTTGATGCTCATTTTTATCGCTATTTTTATTTGTATTAAAATAGGTGAATCCTTTTTAAAAAAGTGGAATCCAATTAAAAATACAGTGCAAATACCTTTTGAAACGATTATTATGAGGATGGTGGAAGTTGTGCAAGCCGTACCATCTATTTTATGGCTTTTAGGTTTGATTGCAGTGACTGGTAGGATGTCAATAATTGGCTTAGTGTGTTTTATCGGTTTTACGGGTTGGACGCTGATTGCTCGTTTGGTGAGAGGGGAAGTCATTCGAGTGCGCCAATTGGAATATGTCGAAACGGCTCAAGCTTTAGGGTTCTCGGATTTTCGGATTTTAATAAAACATATTTTACCCAATATTTTAACACCCGTTTTGATAGCTGTTTCATTTGGCATTGCCAATAGCATTTTATTAGAAGCCTTTTTAACATTTAGTGGTTTGGGATTGCCTATTGAGCAAGTCACATGGGGTTCGCTTTTGAATGCTGCCAAAGATGATTTTCAAGCGTGGTGGATGGTCGTTTTTCCGGGCATCGCTATATTCATAACCGTTACCATTTTTAATAGGATTGGAGAGGCGATGAGTGAGCGATGATTTATATTGTTGTATTGCTAAATTGTTGTATTGTTACTACGATTAGATGTAATTTTTAACAATCCAACAATTTAGCAATACAATAAAATTAAAACTCGCTCTTTAAATGAAATTGCACTTTTGGATGCTGCTCCTGCGCCATTTGCAAAGCCCAAGCGGATTCCGCTAAAAAAACGGGATTCCCATGTTTATCCACTGCCATATCTCTACGGCGGCGGTCATAAAACTCATCATAAGCCTTTTTATCAGTGCAACTTACCCAAAATGCTTTGTATAAATTAACAGGCTCATAATCACAACTGGCGGTGTATTCATGTTTAAGGCGGTATTGAATCACCTCAAATTGGAGCGCACCAACCGTACCCACTATTTTACGCCCGTTGATATCTCTTGTAAAAAGTTGTGCGACACCTTCATCCATTAATTGGTCAAGACCTTTTTGGAATTGCTTGGTTTTCAAAGGGTCGGTATTATTCACATAACGGAACTGCTCAGGCGAGAAGGATGGAATGCCTTTGAAATGCAGCACCTCCCCCTCAGTAAGTGTATCACCAATCTTAAAATTTCCAGAATCGTATAAGCCCACAATATCCCCGGGGAAAGCTTCATCCACAATTTCTTTTTTAGCCGCCATGAAAGAAGTCGGGTTAGAAAACTGCATGAGTTTATTATTCCGAACGTGTAAATACTTCGTTCCGCGCTCAAAAGTACCGCTACAAATACGGACAAATGCAATGCGGTCGCGGTGCTTCGGATCCATATTAGCATGGATTTTAAAGACAAAACCAGTGAATTTATCTTCTTCTGGCATGATTTCACGTTCCTCTGTAAAACGTGGCAGCGGCGAAGGAGCAATATCACAAAAACAATCTAAAAGCTCTTTTACCCCAAAGTTATTGACTGCCGAACCAAAGAAAACAGGTTGAATTTTGCCATCCCGATACGCTTGAGCATCGAAAGGGTCGTAAATAGAATCAATCATTTCTATATCCTCCCGCAACTTGGCGGCGGCTCTTTCATTGATGATTTTATCCAATTCGGGGTCATTCAAATCATTAATGATAATGATTTCATCGTCTTGCTTACCATGTGGGCGGAACAAAATAAGTTGTTTTTCATATAAATTGTAAACACCTTGAAAACTACTACCCATACCAATGGGCCAGCTTAGAGGGCGCACCCGCAAGCCTAATTTCTGTTCGATTTCATCCAACAAGTCAAAAGCGTCTTGCCCTTCACGGTCGAGTTTATT
>JANMYC010001355.1:0-3077 GCA_031381715.1 Saprospiraceae bacterium | reverse complement strand
TGATGATAGAACAAGTGCCTTTTAGATTCAGAGCATAAATGCCGCCAGCTTCATTACCCGCCGCATTAGCACTGCCACATCCAGTGATAGTACTATTTGCCAAGCTAAAACCAGTGACATTGTTGATATTGATACCCATTGCATTATTAGTACCTGTAATGCTGATATTATCTAAAACAGCACTGCTGCTGATATCTTTTAAATGAATCGCCGCATTACAACTGCTGTTATCGGTAGCGGGTGTACCACATACACTTGTACTTGTATTTGCGTTGGTGAAAGTCATATTTTTAAGACTTACATTTTGGCATGAAATGAATTCCGCACCACGTGTCGTCATATTATTAATAGTACCTCCTGACCCAGCTGTAGTACCCGTTCCTAACACTTGAAATGTGCCTGTACTGCTATTCACCGATATACCATTGCTTACTCCTGCAGCACTAATGCTTTTGAATTGAACATCCAATGCACCGCCTGCACTAATAAGTAAGGCTCTACCCGCCGAAGCAGTTAGGCTCACATCTCTAATTTTTAAAACGCCCACAGATGCACCCGACATGGTTGTTCCCGAAGTAGTGGTTACACTAACTCCTTGTATTTCATTGTCAGTACCCAATGTAATTGCCGTAGAGGTGGTATTGGCTATGGTTGTAGCAGCACCACCTGTAATGGGTAATGTATTCGAATAAGTTGGCATTGAAAGACCGGTAATAGAAGCAATAGAATTCGCTGCTGCTTGACCTATCAATTTTTGAGAAGCCCGTAAAGTAACGGCACTTGAGCCATAACTACCAGAATAAATAAATATAAAATCACCATCTTGCCCACTATTTGTACTGGCATTATTGTTTATAGCTTGAAATGCGCTTACCGTTGTAAATGGCTTAGCCAAAGTACCATTGCTACCACCCCCTGCATACGATGCGTTGATAAACCAAATAGGTGTCGTCACCGTGAAAGTAATTACACCTGTTCCACTCAGCCCATTAGCACTATTGAGTGTGTAAGTATAGGTATCAGTTCCATTAAAACCCGCCGCAGGTGTATATGTGAAAGCACCATTAGTTGTAATAGAGATAGTGCCGTTATTAGTTGTAGCAGCGTTCGTCACGGCTTTTGCTGAAATAACTGTATTATCTGGGCTGATGTCATTAGGGAGTACCCCATCAGTATTATTCACTGTAATACCCACATTTCCGATTGAATTATAACTATCATTAACTGCAATCGGTGAAGCCTTTACTGAATCAGCGATGAGTGTTAAATCACTGCTTAAAATATCAGTAAAAACTACCCCCGTTGCATCATTGCCAGCTCCCGCTGAAGCTGAATTTGATATCACAACTACATAATCTAATTGGCTGCTTGGGGCAGCTCCTCCACCTCCTTTTACAGTCACTGTATTAGTGGCTGAAATAGAAGGAGCTAACATCATAGTAGGTGGTGAAAGAAGGTTTTGGGATATATTATTGAGCGTGAAATATGCCATTTCGGGAGTAAGTACCCGTTTAAATTGCCTCGCTTTTTTCTTTTTTTGAGGTGATTTATTGGCTGTTGTTTCCGTTTTTTTATTAAAAAAGAAGGAGAAGCTTTTTGAAGCGTTGAGTGTGAAAAAAAAGAGAAGATTCGACAATATGGCAATAAAAAGCCCCGTTCTCCATGTGTATTTAAGCTTTACTCTATTTTGTAGTTTAAAATTCATTGTGGTTTCTTATTTTTTGAAACAGTTTTTAACTTTTTTTAATATAATATAAAGGCTGATACAGTCGCCTGTATGAACCAAAGAATCATTGCTAATTACGGGGATAATGGATTTTGTAAAAGCTATGGGGCGTTAGTTTGTGCGTATTTTATTGGGAGAGTCAGCTTTGTTAAGTTGTCGATAGTAGTTGTTTTTTTTTACAGATTTTATGTAAGTTATTGATTCTAAGTGAGTTATAGCATTGGATAAATTTTAAATTTAGTCAATGCTTTTGCTAGCAAGCTGTACTGAGGGGTATTTATTTTTCATGAAAAAATTGCTTCATACATCATGCCTTTAGCATCTAAGCCTTTTGGAGTTAAAAAAATGGGTAATTCACCATTTTGGGGATGCTCAACGATAAATGTCGCTTGTGGATAATATTCCGTTTTTTGCTCCGTCCTGAATATCATTGAAAAGGGTTTTCGCTCCAAAGGTGAATAACTATCGAACTCTTTAAGTTCAGTCAATTCTGCCTTCAAAGTAACCGTGGTTTCGAAGCGGATATTGAAATTTTGATTCAAATATTCTTTGAAATCATTGTATGAAAGTGTACTTAATTCTTGTAATTCCATTCTAAAAGATGATAAACGCCGTTAGTTTCAGAAATTTTTTTAAAACCTAATTTATGATATAAGTTCATGGCTGGATTGAACGATTCCACATGAATTGTTACATTTTTTTCAATAGTTTTACCTCTATCCAATATACTTTTTAAAATAATTTGCCCTACACCTTTATTTCTAAATTCGGGTAAAAGGGTAATATCAACAATGCGAATACTGCCTTTAAAAAGTTCATCGTAATAAAGTCTGCCGATTCCGATGCCTTTTTTTTCAAGCACCCAAAATCGCGCACTCAAGTAATTTTTTTGATAGTGCTCATGCTGAGCATCGAATTGATGCGTCAAAAAAGCGTCCTTCATTTCATCTGTCCAGAATGAAACTTGGTTCATTTCCTCCGTTCGAGTGCTTGAATATACTTTTTTTAAAAAAGACATATCCTTTTTCAAGATTGGTCGGAGTTGCAAAGTTTTATCAATCAAATTCAACATTTCAAAAAAATTATTAAGAATCATTTTTTTCTAGACCCCCTCAGTATAGCTTACTTTTTTTATTTAAAAGTTAAGACCTTGGAGGAAAAACCCCTTGCATAGCGATACAAAAATTGAGTACAATGTAAGGCTGCATATTGTTGTGAGGTTGACTTCCCCCACTTGGAGATACAGCATTAGCAGCCATTGTCGCTTGGATAAAAGTGGTGGCATATATGGGTGTTGGATTGCCTCGTCCCGTTGCAGTTCCACTTGGAGTCAATGATTGCGAATTGAGGG
>JANMYC010001323.1:0-3478 GCA_031381715.1 Saprospiraceae bacterium | reverse complement strand
TTGTTAGAATAAGCATCTTTTAAGGCGAATATTAGAATATTTAACGCAAAAGATGCCTGCCCGACTCATCATTCAGGCGGGGTTTTTATAACGGCAAAAGAATAGGTTAAAATGTAAATTTATTTATTTTTCATTCCTTAGTGTGATATTTTTAATTTTGCGTAAAATACAAGAAAAATGAGTGATTTGAGCTGGCTTTCGAGGTCATCGTTATTAGTTGGAGAAGATAATGTGGCATTATTGAATAGTAAACACGTTTTGGTCGTCGGATTAGGTGGTGTTGGGTCATTTGCAGCCGAGTTTATTGCTCGGGCGGGCGTAGGAGAAATGACCATTGTGGACGGCGACGTGGTTGACCCCACCAACCGCAATCGTCAATTGCCTGCTTTAGCCACCAACCACGGCGTATCGAAAGCCGATATAATGGCAGAGCGTTTGACAGCTATTAATCCAGATATAAAACTACACGTCATCAAAGATTTTTTAACCCCCGATAAGGCTGAAGATATATGTAAAATTGCACCTTATGACTATGTAATGGACTGTATCGACAGTGTTTCACCAAAACTATATTTGATAGTAGCGGCTAAAAATGCTGGCTTGAAAATAGTTAGTTCGATGGGTGCAGGAGGTAAAGTAGATCCCACTCGCCTCCGGGTTGCTGATTTGAGAGATACCCACGTATGCCATTTTTCACTCATTATCCGTAAAAGATTGAAGAAAAAAGGCATAAATCGGGGTTTAATCACCGTTTTCAGTGATGAACCCGCCCCGAAAGAATCCCTCATTATGACCGATGGTTCTAATTTTAAAAAGTCGGCTTATGGTACTATTTCGTATCTACCCGCAGCTTTTGGTGGTGTGTGTGCATCGGTAGTCATACGTGACTTGATTGGCATGGAAATTCCGCTCTACCGCAATAAAGAGTTGGATGAAATGAAGAAACGCCGTAAAAGTTTTAATGATAAAAAACCGAAACCCGCGAAAAAAGAAGAAGCTCCTTTTTGGGGTAACTGGGAGATATGAAAACACCCCCTCAGTAAAATTTACGGAGGGGGTGTTTTATTTTAAGACTACTTTTAAAAAAACCTCAAACCCGCAGACCAACCCCACCATTGGTATTTATCATTTGAAAGTTGTGCTTTAGGAGGTACAATATTATTTTTAATGGATAAAATATCCATTTGTATTTGGTTTTTAGAGTTAAGATAATAATGATTCCAAGTGGGCGCGAAGCTGATGCCGAAGCGTTTGGTGATTTGTAGATTCAAGGCAGGCGTTATTTTCACCAAGCCTCCTCTATTTTCCAATTTTGAATTTATCCAATAGCGATGCCCCGTAACATCAACCGTCAAAGCCACTACTTTACCAAACCAAACACTTGAGCCAATGCCCATACCACCACTCAATATATTAGTTCTATCGCCTAATTGAGGTTGCCCGCCGCCCGAATAAATAGTGTAAAACCAGCGTGTGCCCGTGCGATAAGCGATATTGCCATAAGTGACATCATTGCTCGATATTTCAAGGACATGGTAGCCTTTTTTAACTATATTAATCAAACCTAAAAGCACGCCGCTCGCCGTATCAGCAATATTAATGAGCCCCAATTGTACACCCTTCAGTCGGTTAGCGTTGTTGATAAATCCTATTTGTACACCCACGGTATCGGCTCTATTGGCTATTGCACTGACTTGAAAAGCGGTGCGTCCTCGCTCAGTTTTATTCACCAATCCCCCCAATTGCCAGTTCCCCTTTTTACCAAACTCCACATAATTATTAATGCCCGCCAATTGGACACCCCTCAGTATTGTATCCGAATAATTCGTAATTCCCGATATTTGAAGCCCGCTGAAATGCCTGGTTCTATTGATTATCATTGAGGCTTGTAAAGCCTTGGTTTTACCTTTTACTATATTAAAAAGCCCTGCTAACTGAACGCCTTTGACGTTGCCTTGATTGATATTCCCCACGCCCCCTAATTCTAAAATATTATTGCCTTTGGAATAGCCCACGGTAGCATTGAAAGACCAATTATTAATCACATTGCCACTCAAACCCAAATTAGAACCCACGTAAGGCGCTAAGGAAGCTTGCCACTTTCTATTCAGGGGTTCTCGAATATTGCGCTCATTGATGCGTTCAATCTCTTTTACTGTCCATCGAATTGCTTGATTAATCTCAATATTCGAAATAAGTGTTCTTTCAGCATACTTATCCACAGTTTTCAAGTTTTCCACAGGCTTATCCACGTTTTCAAGCTCTTCACTTGAGTTATTCACATCCATTTTAGGCAAAAGTGAAATATCAAGCTCTTGTAATTCCTTTTCACTGCGCACCTGCAAAACCGTATCCCCATAATTATATCGAGCAATAGAAAGCTGTTGGATGGGTTTTCGGGTAATAATTTCGTAGTAACCCGCACTGTCTGTTGTGGCTGAAGCGAGCGTTTTTTTATCGTAAACTGTTACGTTCGGTAGTTTTTTACCCGTTTTTTTATCCGAAATATAGCCCCCGATAATTTGTTCATCTGACTTTAGTTTTTGGATAATGAGGTAATTTCCTTTTTCCTTAAATTGATAGTTATTACCTAAAACGCTTTTCAAAACCACCCTCACTTTTTCGGATTCCGCATTGAAATTTATTTTTTTATCCGCATCAATGATATTGGTGCTGTATGAAAGATAAAAACCGGCTTGGGTGGATATGATTTTGAGTGCTTCCCGCAAGGGCATATTGGCGGCTTTGAGCGTTACTGTCCGTTCTAAAATGGGTGCAGCAAAAAGAGTTACCCCCTCAGTAAGAACAAGATAAAAGAAGAAAATCAACGTATATAAGTGCCTGTTTTTTTTCATACAATGATAGTTTTCAATGGCATAAAACGCAACGAAACCCATAAGGTGTTAGCCCTATAGGTTTTGTAAAACTAAAATCACTTACCTAAAAATCATTTAAAAATTCGACGGAAATAAGCCTAAAAACGTCAGATGAAATTTTAATCGCAGCCCTTACCCCTCAGTATCAGTTTGTCGCCTTGCTTTTCAATATCGATTTTAATCATTTCTTTGATAACTTCATTGAACCATTTTTCAACATCTTCACCCGCATACACTGTCGTGACTGGGCAATTTTCAATAGCAGATGACGCAATTTCTATATTTTGACCGTAAAATTTATTGATTTGATTGACGATATCTTTCAGTGTGTTACCCTCGAATTCTAAATTACCTTTTTTATACTCCATCACTTTTTGAGCCATATCAGTATTGTTTTCAAAAGTCTCAGTTGCTAAATCATATACTGTTTTATCGCCTTTTACCAATCGTTTCGCTTCATTTTTACCTTTCACTTCCACAATCCCTTCTTGTACCGAAATAATAACTTTACCAGCTTGCGACTCATTATCAACGTTAAAAGCGGTTCCCACCACCTTCACTTCCACCGTTTTCACCTCTATCACAAACGGTTTTTCTTTATC
>JANMYC010001285.1:0-3413 GCA_031381715.1 Saprospiraceae bacterium | reverse complement strand
ACTGTAAAAGTACAGGGTGTGGCGTTATTATTGGCAGCATCTTTAGCCGCATAAGTGATAGTAGTAGTTCCCAATGGAAACGTTGACCCACTCACCAAACTCGCCGTAGGAGCACTCACTACTGAGGGGGTGATAGGCGTTGGACAATTATCTGTTAACGTTGGTGCCGTCCACGAAGCGGTAGCACTTGTTCCGATAGCTTGAATACTAATATTTGAAGGACAATTCGTAAAAGTAGGTGCAGTGACATCTCCGATGCATGGATTGGTCACTTTTACCGTAAAACTGCATGGTACAGCAGCATTATTGGCAGCATCTTTTGCATTATACGTAATAATAGTCGTCCCCACGGGAAATGCAGAACCACTCACCAAACCCGTCGTGGGAGCACTCGATACTGAGGGGGTGATATTCGTTGTACAATTATCCGCAATGATAGGCGCATTCCACATTGCAATGGCATCCGTTCCGGTAGTCGGTATCGTCACATTCGCTGGACATCGGGTTATTGTTGGCGGCGTAGCATCAGCGGTACATAGATCCACGGTTGTGTACTCGATAGTCAATTGAGGTACACCCGCACGCGATGAATTAAACTCAAAACTTCTCGCATTTAAAATATTATTAGCCGTTGCGTTGCCTTCTATTCTAAAAGACAAAGCCCCTCCAGATACCCAGCCATTGGCTTTTGCAGCATTTATAAGGGATGAGAGGTCAGGAGTTTGTTGTTTGACACCACTTTCTCCAGAAGTATTCCAAGCGAGCGGGTTCCACGCAACCGTATTGGACACGTAGGTTCTCGCAATTATATTTGCATAAGTCGTGAAAACTGGTGCATTTCCAACTTGGCACTTGATATTTAAGCTGGCAGTAGAATTGCTTGCCGATTTTGTCGTAAATTGAATATACGCTTTAGTAACAATCGCATTGACAGGCAAAGCTATATTTGTAAAGCGCAGGGCTGTAAATTGTTTACCCTTATTGTCAGAGTCAAATCCACCCAATTCCAAATCAGAACTTTCTGCATACAATCTGGTTGAAACTTCTACGTCGTCACTGCCACTGGCAATTTTTGCGGTGATGGTTTGGGTTTGTTGAGAAAAGGCTAAAATAGATTTAAAGCAAAGAAGTGTAAAAATAATTCTTTTCATAAGCTGAATGGACTAATTAAGATTTTAAAAAAAAGGATTCCCTTCTATCCGCATATTTCAAACAATAAATAAGGGTGTATCTAAGCGAAAATCGCTTAGATACACTTAAATTTCATTCAGAATCGGTTGAGTATTTTACAAAAAAGAAGAGTAGAAAACAGCTGTAATTACCATTTTTTAAAATAGAAAACGACGCAATTTAGCTATTTCATCAATTTACAAAATTAGATTGTTATCGCATCAAATGAAATAACCCTAAATGGTGTTTTTAAAAATAGGGTATTAATTCTATATGAAAAGGGCAACCAGTAAAAGCATGCTGCCCTTTTTAAAGAACTACAATTTCACAAATTTCAAAGGAACTCCTCTACCCTGCCCTTCGCTGATTTGGATAAAATATATGCCATTTTGAGCATTCCAAAAATCGAATTGAAGATAATTTTCACCCTTTTTAACAACTCTTGTTTCAGATTTTACAATTTTTCCAAGTGTATTGTAAAAATCAAAACGCACCTCTTTTTCAACGATACTTTCAATTCCAATCAGCACATCCCCCTCAGTAGGATTAGGGGCTACTGTTTGTATCACAATCGGAATATATTGAGATGGTTTTGGACGTTTGGGCGTCGCTAAAAATTGAGCGGGCGAAGCAGGTGGGGCTAATGAGACCGTAGCGGTATTATTGTTCACTTCAGTATCCACAGGCGTTGAATTCAAAAGGTTTACATTAGCGACAATAGGTGTAGAAGTAGCCAGTATGAAAAGAGGCACATCCAATGTAGCCACAGCGTTGGCATCCAAAGTCGGAATAGTCCATTCATAGCATAAAATACCTCCCGAGCAGTACTCCGTCCACGTACCTACTGAGGGGGTAGCACCGCCGCCATTCACCGTTTGAGGCGGATATGCAAAGCGGATTTTAATGGCAGTCATCGAATTAGAACCTTTATTTTCAACTTTTATCTTAAAATTGACTGTTGTATAAGGGCTGTAGTTTGCATTGATTGTTGAAATGCTCAAAGCTAAATCTGAACTTGCTGCACACACACCTGCACCTGTATTACAGAAGCCTGCCCAGTCGCCACCGTTGGGGAGGTTGGGATTGTTAGAAATGTTTACATCTACATTTGTACTACATAATCTTTTTAAACTTGTCGGAATGCAGCCACTCAGTTGATTGTTGTAAAGCCAAAGCAGAGATAAATTAGGAAAATTAAAATCAGGAATACTGCCACTTAACTGGTTATCATAAAGATAAAGAAAAGATAGTTTAGGCAAATTAAAATTAGGAATATTACCACTCAACTGGTTGCCCCTAAGAGATAAGCCAGTCAAATTAGGCAAATTAAAATTGGGAATATTTCCGCTCAATTGATTCTCTCGTAACGATAATATTGTCAAATCAGGTAAATTAAAATTAGGAATATTGCCAATCAATCGATTAGTATATAGCCACAATATTGATAATTTTGGTAAGTTAAAGTTTGGAATACTTCCACTTAACTGATTACTAAAAAGCTGTAATTCTATCAGATTAGGTAAATTAAAGTTCGGAATTAAGCCATTTAATTGATTTTCACTCAGATTAAGAATAGATATTTCATTAAAATTCAAATCCGATGGAATACTCCCAATCAAATTATTGTTTTGTAAATTAATGCTTAACACACACCCTTTTGTACTTAAAGTAACGCCAAACCATGTGTTAATGGACTTCGTCAAATCCCATTTATTTGTCCAATTAGCGCCATTTGTACTATTGTATAAAGCCACCAAACCTAGTGAATCGTTGTTTCTACAACTATTAAAATCACACCCACCAAAACCCGTATTACAGAAGGCAAGCCAATCACCGCCGTTGGGGAGGTTGGGATTACCTCCTATAAATATATTTTTACCACAAAGTTTTTTCAAGTTTGGATCGAGACATCCGCTAAGCTGATTATTTCCTAAGTTAACAACTAAATTAGGATTTGTTAAGTTGCTTAAGCTTGCGGGTACACTTCCTGTCAATTGGTTTTCAGATAGGTTTAAAATTTTCAAATTAGATAATTTACCTAATTCGAAAGGGATTCCCATTGTTAATTTGTTTCTATCCAAAACCAACTCTTCTAAATTTCCCAAATCTCCTAATACATTAGGTATTGTACCTGAAATATTAGAAATCCCAATTTGGAGGATTCTCAAGCTTTTTAGATTTCCAAGTGTGGGGGATAAAGTACCTGTCAATTGAGTATTATATATTGATAGTACATCGAGGCT
>JANMYC010001596.1:0-3832 GCA_031381715.1 Saprospiraceae bacterium | reverse complement strand
ATTTTTTCGCCCCTTTTGCAAGCGGTTCGGCCAAATATGACACGATGATTGTCTGTCCTTGCTCGATGGGCCTGTTGGCACGTATCGCAACGGGCGTCTCAAACGACCTCGTTACCCGCGCCGCCGATGTGGTGTTGAAAGAACGCCGCCGACTGATTTTAGTCCCCCGCGACACCCCCCTCAGTATAATTCACATAAATAATATGAAAACGATAACGGAAGCAGGGGGCATCATCTGCCCAGCTACACCCAGTTTTTACAGTAAGCCCAAAACATTTGAAGAATTAGCTGCCACTGTCATTGATAGAGTCATAGATTTGGCGGGTTTGGATTTAAAAAGTTATCGGTGGAGTGAATGAAACAACCTTGGCACCGCTTCAAGCGGTGTCACGGATTTAACATTCCACCGTCTATCCACGCTGTTCAGCGATAAAGTGAAAAATTTTAATGCATTTTTATCTATTTTCACGATTGAAAATATCATTCATTAAAACCAATTTCACATGATAAGACTACTCACTATTGCCTTTTCTTTTCTTTTTTTCACTCAAATATCGAGTCAAAATCCTTATTTTTTATCCAATAAAAAACTAAATCCAAGCATTCCTTCGCCGGAACAGTTTTTCGGATATGCAATCGGTTCGCACCACACCCGCCACGATAAAATGGTGGAATACATGAAAGAACTCGACCGCTTATCGGATAAAGTAACGGTAAAAACTTTCGGACAAACCAATGAACATCGCGACCAAATCAGCGTCATTATTTCAAGTCCTGAAAACATGGCGAAACTGGAAACGTTGCGCAAAGAACACCTCGACCTTTGCGACCCAACCAAACCCATGCCCGATGTTAAAAATATGCCTGTGTTTACATGGTTAGGCTATAATGTGCACGGCAATGAGCCTTCGGGTGGTGAAGCCGCGATTTTGACCGCCTATTATTTGGTGGCTTCTGAAGATGAAGAAGCCCAAAAATGGCTTAAAAATGCCGTTATTATCCTCGAACCGACCATAAATCCCGATGGTCGTGACCGCCACTCACATTGGGCGAATAGTAAAAAAGGGTTGCCAAACGTGGCTGACCCCAACGATACGGAGCACAATGAAGTGTGGCCCGGTGGACGCTTTAATCACTATTATTTCGATTTGAATCGTGATTGGTATTTGGTGCAACAAGTGGAAAGCCGCAATCGCTTGAAATATTACCACCAATGGTTACCCAATGTGGTGACTGACCACCATGAAATGGGCACCAATGCCAACTTTTTCTTCGAACCGTCCAAGCAAAATGCTGAAAACGACCTTGTTCCAAAGTCAGTTTACCGCGATTTGAACCTTCGATTTGCGCCGTATTTTGAGCAGGCTTTGAATGAAATAGGCTCTTTGTACGGTACAAAAGAGTTATTTGATAATTTTTACCCGGGTTATGGCTCCAGTTATCCCGATATTCAAGGCGGTTTGGGTTTACTGTTTGAGCAAGCAAGTTCACGGGGGCACGTGCAGGAAAGCCGCCATGGATTATTGACGTTTGCTTTTACCATTCGCAATCAACTGGTAAGTGCTTTGGCAACGGTGAGAGCGTCAGTGGATGAAAGAGAGTATTTACTCAAATTTCAACATAATTTTTATACTGATGCTGTTGCAATGGGTCAAAAATCAGCGACAAAAGCCTACATCGTCGGTGATGCCAATGATGCCGCTAAAAATCGCTTGTTTTGGGATATGCTTTTGCACCATAATATTGAATTTTACCATATCTCAGGCAATTATACTGAGGGGGGACAAAATTTTAAAGAAGGAAAAGCGGTGGTGATTCCGACCAATCAACCGCAATATTTAATGATTCGTTCCATATTCGATAAGCAAACTTCGGGGTATAAAGACAGTCTTTTTTATGATGCTTCTACTTGGAATTTGGGTTTGGCATACGGTGTTAATTTTGCTGAAATGAAAACTGCACCCAATAAAGGCAAACGCATCACCACCGATGATTTGAAAGCAACAAATCCTAATTTCACCAAAAGCAATTACGCTTATTTGGTGGAGTGGACGGATTATTTTGCGCCCAAGTTGCTTTATCAATTGCATGAAAATGAAATAATGACCCAAGTGGCATCCAAGCCTTTTACCATCAAAATCAACGGTAAATCCAAGACTTTTGGCTACGGAACGCTTATAATTCCCGCCCGTTATCAAAAAATGGGCTTGGATTCATTGTATCAAAAACTCGTTTCAATAAGTCAAAATACAGGTGTACCGATTGAAAGTGCCGCGACTGGATTCAGCGAATCGGGACCCGATTTAGGCACGACAACGGCATTTGTACCCACCAAGCCACAAGTGGCAATGGTGGTCGGTACGGGCGTTGCGGCAACGGAAGCAGGTGAAATTTGGCATTTAATGGACACCAAAATCGGTATGCCGATTACTAAAATTGATGTCGGAAATTTGGCGCGTATGAATCTGAATCGCTACAATACGCTCATCATGGTCGGCGGTGCGTACCCGACTTTGGACTCCGTTTTTGGTCAAAAACTGAGGGGGTGGATGGCGAACGGCAATACCCTCATATTGTTGAAAGGCGGAACGGAATGGGCTATTAAAAATAAGATGTTTCCGAATGAAAAACTCCGTGAACCGCGCCCCGATACTGCCCGCAATAAACCCCGCATTGACTACGACATGGCTGCCGATGCCGAAGGTGCAAAACAAACGGGTGGTGCCATTTTTGAAGCCAATTTGGATATTACAAACCCCATTGGCTACGGCTACACCGACCGCACAGTGGCTATTTACAGAAATAATAACACCATTTTGGAGCGTTCCATCGGTGCTGCCAATTCGGTTTTGATGTACACCGATAAGCCTTTATTGAGTGGTTATGTGCATCCGCAATCGTTGCAACGCATCAGTGGTTCGGCGGCGATAAATGTGGTGTATGAAGGGCAAGGCAGAGCCATTTTATTCACCAATGACCCTAATTTCAGAAGCACTTGGTTCGGTACAAGTAAGCTTTTTTACAATTCCATTTTCTTTGGTGGAAATATTGGCGGCGGGAATTAAAGCCCTTTTTTAACGTTTTTTATATGAAAACCTCTTCAAATTTTGGTTTGGAGGGGTTTTTACTGAGGGGGTATCACAACGTCGTAATACGAACCTTATTGCTCTTAATTGTTATGAAATAATTTCCTTCTTTAGAATAATACTCGGCAACAACTTGGCGCAATGTTTCACGAACGAGGACTAATTCTTCTTTTTTATAGCGCAGAAAAACCACTGTAATACGTTGAATTTTATGAGCAAAAATCAACTCTCCAAAATCCTTATCTTCTGTAATCAGCAGCGCATTTTTATCAAGCACCCACTTAGCAATATCTCTATCATCCATACCCACACGTATGGCACGCACAGATTGAACAGTAAAACCGTCAGCTAATAAGTCATTTACAAACTGTTGATGGAGATTTTCATCGGCAATAATCATTATGCAGCAACTTCATAGGTTATTTCATCAGCAATTTTATCGGCTGCATAGGCAAATACTGCCAGTACTTGCTCAAGCGTAAGATGAGGATACATCTCTAATATATCAGTAACTGTAAAACCGTCCGCAAATTTACGCATCAACAGTTCAACAGTAATGCGTGTCCCTTTTATGACAGGTTTGCCGAGCATAACGGCAGGGTTGCGTTCTATGAATATATGGTTCATTAATTTCTTGTTTTACACAAAAATAGTGTTTTATAAATGGATTGCCAAATTGTTTTTAATAACTCGTGCGAAAATGCCCAGCCCACCCCACTTCCGCAAAGTCTGTGCTTCGCTGTCTC
>JANMYC010001238.1:0-7014 GCA_031381715.1 Saprospiraceae bacterium | reverse complement strand
CCCCGCTCCAGGTACGCACACAATTACTTATGATTCGCCAATTGACACCATCGAAATCACCCACACGGCACACTCCAGGGAGGGCTTTGCGACGGGTGCAGTCTTAGCGGCTGAATGGCTTTTGGGTAAAAAAGGGGTATTTTCAATGAAAGATATGCTCGGTTTTTAACGTAGCGCGGAACTCCAGTTCCGCATGATAATTAAAGGCATCAGAGATACGGGGTATTTGTAGAAAATACATGTTACCTTAAAATTGTTTTTAATTTTACTTGAAAAATCAGTGAAAATCAGTCAATATCAGTGCAATCAGTGGCTAAGCATCGCGAAGCGATTGTATTTCGGAACTGGAGTTCCGCGCTACGTTAAAAACCGAGCATATCTTTCATTGTAAAAACACCTTTTTTACCCAAAAGCCACTCAGCCGCTAAGACTGCACCCGTCGCAAAGCCCTCACGGGAGTGTGCCGTGTGGGTGATTTCGATGGTGTCAATTGGCGAATCATAAGTAATTGTGTGCGTACCTGGAGCGGGGTCAATGCGTTTAGCAGTGATAACGATGCTGTTATCGCCACCTTCTGTACTCGGCGAATGTGCATCTTGTGGACATGACCAATTCTCCTTCCTTGTTACGTTTTGAAGGATGCCTTCAGCAAGCGTAATGGCAGTTCCGCTGGGTGCATCGAGCTTTTGAGTATGATGAATTTCTTCCATTTTTACATCGTACTGAGGCTGAGTATTCATCATTTCAGCCAATTTTCGATTGATTTCAAAGAAAATATTGACACCAATACTGTAATTAGATGCATAAAAAAAAGCACTATTTTGAGCTTTAGTTTGGGCTGAAATGTCTTCAAAATGCTTGAGCCAGCCTGTTGTTCCACACACCACGGGGACGCCAGCAGCGATACATTTTTCTAAGTTACCTACTGCCGATTCTGGACGGGTGAACTCAATAGCCACATCTGCCATCGATAGTTTTTCAAAGTCTTCGGGGTTGTTAATATCAAGGCGCAAAACCACTTCATGACCTCTTTCTTGAGCAATTCTTTCAATGGTTTTACCCATTTTTCCATAACCAATCAACGCTATTTTCATATCTATAAATTTATCTAATCACAATAAAATGTTAAGAAAAACAATATTCCGTGACTTTAAAATGACAATTCGTCTCAAAAATGTTCGTTGTTTACAAAGTAACGAATTAACACGATCGAGGCTCGGTGTTGTTTATTCAACATCGAGTTTTTTTTGTAACAATGTGCTCAAAATATCCGTTACCCTATAACCTCTCCGATGAATCGATAATTTGTCACGACAATCACTTCACTCTTATTACCTTCGTTTTTAATAAAAATTTCTTCTTTTGTTAAAATTTGAATAAGTTTGCCCAAAAGTAAATAAAATCAAAAATCTATACTGCATATAGTGGAATCGTTTTTAAATTTTAGTTGTAGAAGTAGAGATTGTAAAGCGCGTTTAAATTTAAAAAGCACGACAAAAAAGCAGTTAAATTTTCCGTAAAACATTCCTTATCAATGTTTTACGAGCGAAAATTTTACCTTATTTATTAAACGGAAACAAAATATACAAGACCATGAGTCTGAAAAAATATACGGCTGAGTTTATTGGCACATTCTTTTTAGTTCTTACAATTTGCATGATTACCTTTTCTAAAGTATCAGCGGATATACAACCCATCGCCATTGGTTTGATGTTGACGGCTTTGATTTACTCCAAAGGTTTCATTTCAGGTGCTCAATTCAATCCTGCCATATCTTTAGCTTTTCTTTTAAGAGGTCGAATGACCATCAAAGAAGCCAGTATATATACCATCACCCATTTTGCTGCCGCTTTCGCCGCTGCATTGATGACAGGCGTTTTGATTTCCGGAAAACCACCCGTAGCGCCTTTAATGGCGGCCCCTCAGTTCTTCTCAATGATTCCCGCCATTTTAGCCGAAATAATGGGTACATTTTTATTGGGCTTGGTCATTCTGAACGTTGCCACTTCTAAGTCTTTGGAAGGCAATAGTTTCTATGGAATGGCGATTGGTTTCACTGTTACGGGCTTGATTTTCACTTTTGGCAGTGTAACTGGTAGCTGCTTGAATCCTGCCGTTGCCTTAGCTTCTTGCATCACTAAATTGAGTAGCTGGAATAATTTATGGATTTATATCGTCGGCGACTTAGCGGGCGGAGCCCTATCAGCCATCGTTTGGAAGTATATTAATGCGGATGAGTGATATTTGTATTGCTGTATTGTTGTATTGCTTAAAAAACGACATTTAATTGGCAAAGCAATACAGCAATACAGCAATACAGCAATACAACAAAATCACCCTTTCTTTTTCAAAAATATCGGTGATGAGGTCAATCGGATATTCTTAGGAGCTATCGTCTCTACCTTCGGAATGAGTGAAAAATCCCACCGCATCAAGGACATTTGTTTAATTTTTTCTATTGAAATAAAACTATCAGGCAGTGAAAACATTGCCACAGCCTCCTCCGAAAGGTCTTTGCTCGTCTTTGCCCAAAGGCAATAAATCACTTCTTTTGTTTTAGAATTTTTAAAAGCAGCACCGTCTATACTGACCTGTCCCGAATTCTCGGGAGGGGGAATTCCAATCTTTTTAGTTTCTGCCACATCATAACGATAGCCATAAAGCATTTTTGAAACTGTTTGATATGCCAATCCCGAAGGCGTCAACGTTGATGAATAGGGCTTTGTATTCTCCAATTTGGTGTATAAACCCATCAAATCAAACTCATTTCGGATGCCTTTTACATCCGTTAATTCACCCAACGAATAGACATGAAACTGTAAAAGACCATTTATTTGCGATTTTATGGCTGCTTTTACTAGGAAATTGCGCTGCGCTTCGTAGCTGCCCATGTACTCACCCACGGCTTTTGCGGGGATATTGCACTCTGTGATGATACAATGCTTTTTAGGAAATTTCACTCCGTTATAACCAAATCTATTGAGCACTTCATCAAAGTCTTTTTTCCGTTTAAATATACCTTCAACGGCTCGGTCTGAGTGCCTAAAATATTCAAAACCTTGGATTTTATCGCTCCATTGGCGCACTGAATTATCAATATGCGGGTAAGAATGGTAACTCAAAACGTCAAAATAAGCCCCACCTTTCAGCGGATACTGAGGGGTCACGCTGCCATCTTTTGGATTATCGGTTTGCCTCAAAATCACATCCATAAAACTCGGAAAACCAATGCCACCCGTACACACATAAGCGTCAGGGTCAATGGATTTTATGACTTCATAACTGATGCGCAACAGGCGAATATAATGCTGCACAGGCGCATGAATGGCATATTCGCACGGGTCTGGATTCGTATTCCACCATGCACCCGATTGACCTGGGGCTTTTTCAGGGCTATAAGTGGTTGCAAAATCAGGTTCGTTCCAAATTTCCCAAAATTTCACACTTTTTTTAAAACGATTGACCGTTTTATAGACAAAAAGAGCATAGTAATTTTTATCATTCACGGGTGTTCCGTTCTCACCTTTATCCCAAATCGATTCGTACATATTCGCAAAAAGCGCCGAAGAATCCTTCCCACAATAAACGGTATTATCACGGTGTGCAGGCGACGGATAACCAATGAAACACACGTTTTCATTCATGCCCAAACTATCGTAATGTCTGAAAGCATTGTCCCTAATATTATAGCCCCACTGCTCGGCAAAAAACTCAAAAAAGGCTGGTCTTAAAGAGTTTATGCTTGCTTTTGCCGCAATATCCGCTAATTGTTCATCCGTGTAAGGCGAATAATAGCCCATATTGGAGCCGTATCGAAAATTGCCCGAATAGGGTTTTACGTAGTCATTTGCAGATTTAACGTTAGCGGGTTGCTGCGAGAAAGAACAAAATTGAATACAAATGCAGAGCGTTATTGTTAAAAAAAGGTTTTTCATATATTCAGACATGAGATGTTAAATGTTAGACAATTACTATAAAACGTTAAATTTTTAACAATATTCTGTTAAAGAAAACGTCTAGAAAGAGGTGACCAAATGATTCTGTATGGAGTCTTTGTAAAACGAAGAACAAGACTTATGAAATTTTACATTCTATATATATTATTAGTATTATCAATATGCCCAGCCGCTTTTGGTCAATCAACAGATAATTTTTTCAGTAAAACGTCTCCAAATTTGCCCTCCAAAATAAAGGCAAAATACAGTACTGCTTTTCAAGGAAATATCGGCGTTTTAAATATCACAGGCTTAAAACTGGGTTTTAATGGTCGTTTTAGTGATATTGAATACGCCGAAAAAAGCCAATCACCTTTTAGATGGATGCAGCAATACGGTATGGGACTTTGGTTTCGCAGTTATTTGCCCATCGCCAAAGAGCGGCTTGTGATTTATGCCGATGCGAGTGCGGGTTATTGCTTATTTTATTTTCCTTATGAAGAGTCTATCGGCAGCCTTGTCAATCGCATTAGAAAGCCCTGATATTTCGGCTATTATTATTCATTAGAATTGGGCGTACGATTCAAGATAAATAAAAACTTTACCATCGAAGTTTTTTCACCAAATTTAACGGTTAAGGATTTTGATAAGCACAAAGTTGAGCAAATTTCAAGCTCGTTTCCTACTTTTGCTGCTCAATTATTGATTACAAAACCTTTTTAATGCCTCAAATTGGCTCTATACTGAGGGGTATCAGGTTTACATTTTCACCCCATTTTTATATAAAATAATCAAATCCTCGGCTGAAGTATCGTCCAAAACGGCATTGATTTTACCCGAAGTAAAGGCATCTTCTATGCTCATGCCATTGGCTAATCCAAAATAAAATCCCGTAGCAAATGAAATAGCCGTAGCGTCTTTTATTGCCCTTGAAGTGCCCACCACGTAAGGCACAAACGCGCCCACCGCCTTCGCTTGCGATGCTGAATGACAACTATTAAAAACCACAACTTCCAATGGAATTTTAAACTGTTGGGTCACCGCTTTGAATAAAAATTTCAGAGCTTTATCTTCAATGACTTTCATGCTGCGCATATCTTCATCGAATACCACAATTCCGCCCGTCTTTTCATAATTTTTAGGCATCTGAGGGCGTCCCACGCCCCGTCCGATGCCATCAGCACCTTGTTCGCCAGTTTCAGGATCTTTTCCATGACCTGAAAAATGGATAATATTCGGACGATTGATAATAATCAATTTATTCATATCCGATACATTCACAAACTTAGAAACGGGCAATTTGAAGCTGCTATTCAACTCAGCTGCGATGCGACTATGCTCCACTTCTAATTGCAATTTGGTGGTACCTGGCGGATTAGCACCCATGAATAATATGGTTTTAATACCATTCTCAGGTTTCACTTCTTTAAAATCGGGTAAAAAGGATTTCATTGGTGCAGGCTGCGGTACTCCCCCCTCAGTAATAACCGATATGGATTGCTCCAAAACCGCTTCTTTTCGCCTATCTACATCATTGATGCGCTCAATAATGGCTACTTTTAAAAGCAATTTAAAATTACCCACTTTCAAAGGTTTTACATAAAATTGCCATTCAGTAGCTGAAAAACCATCTAAAAATTGCTGTTTATCATTCAAAGCGGTGATTTCAAAAGCGCCGTTATTACCCAATTCTTTAAGCTCTACTTCCATCAACTCTGCCACCCGAATATCCATTGAAACTGGGCTTTGAAAAATATCCGTTGTGTTATTCAAAATCTTTTTATCAAAAGCAATTCGTACCACGCATTTTGTCTCTACCCCATTCGGCATTTTAGGCGGAATGTTGTACAATAAACCACCTTGCAGGGGGCCTCCTCCCGTCGGCTGTGGTGCTGGCACAGTAGGCATTTTAATACTCGCCGACCTTTCAATTGAAAAAACTGGAGAGGGAGCGGGCGGTGGCGGTGGTATCGCCATTGATTTACTTGGTTCAGGAACATTAAATTCTGATAGCGATTCGGGAAAACTATTTTTAGGGGGTTTTGCACTTTTAGGCTCTGGTATCATATCCAAAAGACCCAAAATTCGATTGACTATTTGTGCTCTGGTGATGCGTTCTTCTTGCCCATCAATAATGCCCGAAATGATTTTATTTTTTAAACTTTTAAAATGAGATTTTATCTGCACAAGGGCATTTTTAAAATCATTATCATCATTTTGAGCAGCCCAATCCGTCAGTAACTCAATCGCTTTATCGATTTTAGTATTTCCAACTAAGCTGCGGACTTGTTCTTTCAGTTCTTTGATTGTCATTTGATATTTAAATTTTTCCCAAATATCGTTTTTTTTATGACTATTTCAAAGAATGAAATGACTTGTTATATGCTTTTGTCGAAAATTACTGATAACGGGAATATTGGGTTAAAAAATGCCGTAGGCATGAAATATCGGTAGAAATAATAGCCAAGATATGTTCAAAGTCCTGTAAGGACGATATATTGAATGCACTATTCTATTAGTTGTTTCAATATTCCGTTCCCACGGAACTCTGGTTATGTTTATTAATTTTGCTACCAATATTTCATGCCTAAAGGCATTTTTTAACCCAATATTCGCATTGATATACTTTTAAGACGGAATATAAATCCTCACTTTATCTCCAACTCTTACGATTCCTCCTTTCTCAACCCAGCCTACTGTACCTCGTTGACCGTAGGCAGCTGCAATGAAACCCAGTTGAGGTTCCATTTTAAGGTGTTCTACTATCCTCTTGTGAGGTCCCATACAAGGTTCGTTTTCACAATAATTGACCAGTGTAACTGAATCAGAAGTATCTGGGCGAACAATAATGAGGCTAAAAATCGGTAATTTAGAAAAATTCGGAATGCCCTTAAATAAAATATTAGCACCCAACCATTCTGATTTGAGGTGTGGAACATTCATTTTATGGGTTATTTTATCTAATTCTTCCGCTGAAATAGCTGACCATTGACGGTTGTTGCGGATGGTAGTCCCCTTTGGATAAAAATTCGTTTCCCGTACACCCGATGGACGTTGGAAACCATAGTGTTTATCGCCA
>JANMYC010001218.1:0-9821 GCA_031381715.1 Saprospiraceae bacterium | reverse complement strand
GAAATTAGATGCAAAGGAATTGGTGCCTAAAAAAGGAGATGCCTTAATTGTAACCATTCCGATAGGCTCAGATGCGAGAGTGAACAAAGAAAAATTAGGTGTTGCCGTCTATGGATACAAACCACTGATTTTTAAAAATATTGCATCCGAAATACTCTTTGCGCTCTTCGTTTTTATGATAACGGCGGTTTCATTTTTGGCTCGTTTTCAAGAGTTTTAATCAACAAAAAAGGCTGATTGAGCTTAAAAATGATTTTATCAGCAATATGACGCATGAGTTGAAAACACCAATTACCACGGTGGGTGTGGCGATAGAAGCCATGAAAAGTTTTGATGCACTTAAAAATCCTGAACAAACGAAGGAATACCTCGATATATCTAAAAATGAGCTCAATCGCCTATCGTTTTTAGTGGATAAAGTCTTAAAAATGGCGGCTTTTGAGCAAAAAGAACCTATTTTGACACTTGAAACTTTTGACATGGCGGAACTCGCCCAACAGGTTATCGACTCCATGAAATTACAGTTTGAAAAATTCAACGCCACCGTGGATTTTGATAAAAATGGAGATGATTTCAATATAAATGCCGATAAAACGCACATCACAAGCGTTATTTACAATTTGATGGACAATGCTTTGAAATATGGCGGTGAAAAACCTGTTATTCGTTTAGAGTTACAATCGCCTTTTTATGACTACGTTCGGGTTTCGGTGAGTGACAAAGGAAAAGGCATACCCCCTCAGTATTTGGACAAAATTTTTGATAAATTCTTCCGAATTCCCACTGGCGATGTCCACAATACCAAAGGGCATGGCTTGGGTTTGAGTTATGTGGCAAGCGTGATAAAACAGCATGGCGGGAAAATAAACGTTGAGAGTGAAGAGGGACAGGGTAGCCGTTTTTCCGTATTTTTACCTTTAATAAAACCAATAGAAGCTTGAAAAAAACAAAAATCCTCTACGTAGAAGACGAACCTTTTTTAGGTAAAATAGTAAAAGAAACCCTCGAAAGCCGTGATTTTGAGGTAAAAATGGTGGCAGACGGCAAGTTGGTGATGGGTGCATTTAATCAATTTGAGCCCGATATATGTGTTTTGGATATTATGTTGCCGAATGTGGACGGTTACACGCTCGGTCGGGAAATCCGTCAACGGTTTCCGACGCTTCCCATTATCTTTTTAACCGCCAAAACACTCACCGAAGATGTATTAAAAGGCTTTGAATCGGGCGGAAATGACTATATCCGCAAGCCTTTTAGCATGGAAGAATTGATAATAAGGGTTCAAAATCTATTAAAATTGAGTTATAAAACGGCTCCCTCCAACGCTCCCATTCCGATAGGAAATTTCGAATTTCTACCTCAAAAGTATGAATTAAAATGCGGAGAACATAGTCGAAAACTATCCCATAGAGAGTCCGAATTATTGAAAATTTTAAATGAAAACAGACAATATACGATAAGTAGAAAGGATATTTTAATGCGGATATGGGGCGATGATTCGTTTTTCAATTCCCGTAATTTGGATGTTTATATCACTAAATTGAGAGATTACTTGAAAGATGACCCCTCAATACAGATTATGACGGTGAAAGGAGTGGGGTATAATTTTATAGTAGAATAAGTTTTCGTCTCATAAAAAGGTGCTATCATCTTATTTTAATATTTATCCCCGTTGAAAGGTATAATTTTGCTATTTATAATCATTCTGCTGTTATTAGGCTTACTAAAACAATGCTATAACCCACTTAATTGTCATGAAAAAAATCACTTTTACCCTATTTTTACTCTCCATAACACTCGTCACTTATGCCCAAAAATTTAGTGTAACGGGCGTTGTGGTGGATAGTGCAGGCAAAGCACTCGAAAGTGCTGCTTGTGTGATGTTGAACCCATCGGATTCGTCGCTCGTCAATTTTTCACGCTCCAATACTGAGGGGGTGTTCCGTTTAAAGAATATTCCTTACGGAAAAGCGTACACTCTCCGCGTCACGTTCGTCGGTTATGAAACCTATTTGCAAGATATTCCTGCGGATTTTAAAGGCGAAACCCTTGATGCTGGAGGCATCCGCATGGTAGCTCAGAGTAAATTGCTCAATGCTGCTGTCATTACTGCACAGCGCAATCCTGTTACTTTTAAAAACGATACCACTGAATTTGATGCAGCAGCATTCAGAGTTCAACCCAATGCAACTGGAGAAGATTTATTAAAAAAACTCCCGGGTGTGGAAGTCGATAAAGACGGTAATATCAAAGCACAAGGCGAAACTGTGAAGCAAGTATTGGTAAATGGTAAAAAATTCTTTAGCAATGACCCAAAAATTGCGACTCAAAACTTGCCCGCTGGTGCTATTAAAAAGGTGCAAATTTTTGATAAAAAGAGCGACCAAGCTGAATTTTCGGGTGTGGATGATGGGCAACGTGAAAAAACCATCAATTACGAACTAAAAGAGGAATACAGCAAAGGTACTTTCGGTAATATTACCGCAGGCGGCGGCTCTGATGAACGCTATACCTTAAAAGGCGGTTTGAATAAATTCTCTAAAACGCAGCAAATATCGGTGCTCGGATTGGGCAATAATATCAATAAACAAGGCTTTTCTTTTGAGGATTATGCCAGTTATACGGGAATGTCACAGCGCATGGCGGGCGGCGGCAATGTCAGAATTGATGTCAACAGCGACAACAGTGCCGTGCCTTTGGATTTCGGGCGCAATGCAGGTTTTACCACTACATGGGCGGGTGGCGTGAATTTTAACCGCCAATTAAGCCCTAAAACGGAGATTAATGCCAATTACTTTTATAATAATTCGGATAAAATAATTGATAAAACAACCAATCGTCAGAATTTTTTACCCAATAGAACCTACTCCACTAATACGGATTCGAGAAGTAATACCATCAACGATAACCATCGCCTCAATCTCATAGTCGACCATAAAATTGACTCTTTTAATACTGTAAAATTGACTTTAGGCGCATCTTTTACCACTAATAAAGCCAATAGTAATAACCTGACATCTACACTTAATGCTGCTAATTTGCTTGAAAATTACGGTAAAAGGAAGACTTATACTGAGGGGACGGGCAATAACTTGACGAATAGTCTTTTGTTCCGCCACCGCTTCCGTAAAAGAGGTAGAACGATGACGGCTAATTTTACTTATAACCAAAGTGAAAGTATCTCTAATAGTGATTTGGATGCCATCAATGAGTTTTATACTACTACGGGCACTACTTCCACTCTCAGCCGTAGAGATTCAACCCTCCAGAAGGATGATAGGAAAAATGATAGGAATAATTATGGAACAAATGTCACTTACACTGAGCCGCTTTCAAAGCGCACATTCTTAGAGTTGACATATTCCTATCGTAAAACCAATAATGATGCTGAGCGTGAGGTGGATACTATTCGCAACGGGGAGCGTTATTTTAACTCTACCTTGAGTAATGTTTTTAATAATGATTTTATCTATCATAGAGGAGGTGTAAATATCCGTTACACTAAAAAAGAGGTGAATATGTCCGCAGGTTTGCAATATCAAGAATCAACTTTGGTAGGGCTAAATGTGACTAAAAAGACTGAAACAAGACCCAATCCTTTTAAAAACTTCTTACCCACGGCTCGTTTTAGTTATGATTTCACGACCAGTCAACGCATCAATTTGGACTATGATACGGATGTTAGAGAACCCAGTATTGACCAATTACAACCGATCAGCGACAACTCTGACCCACTCAATATTTATCAAGGCAATCCTGCTTTGAAACCCGAATACACTCATCGCATAAGAACACGCTATAATAATTTCAATCAAGCCAATATGCACAATTTTTACGGCAGTGCGAGTTTGAATTATACGACCGATAAAATAGTGAACGAGCAAGTCGTATCGGCGAATTTTGTCCGAATTACGCGCCCTGTAAACGTGAAAGATGCTCTCAGCAGCACTGGATATTTTGGATATGGTTTTCCGATAAGTACAAAATGGCGTTTTAATTTTAACAATAACTCCAGCTACAACAGGGGTGTAAGCCTTGTAAACCAAACTGAAAACATCACTAAACGCCTTACCGCAGGTAATAATATACGCGTGGATTATCGTTTGAGGGATTCATTTGACTTTTCTTTGGGTGCACGAGTTTCGTACAACAATACGTCGTATTCCCTCCAAAGCGCTCTGAATCGCAAATTTTACACCCATGAGTACGAAGCGAGCTTCAATATTACTTTGCCGTGGAATTTGCGTTTATTATCTGATTTCAACTATCAATTCTTTACAGGCAATGATGTTGGCGCCAACCAAAGTATCCCCATTTGGAATGCTTCACTTTCAAAATTGTTGTTTAAAAATAAAAAAGGAGAGTTAAAATTAGCCGTTTTGGATATTTTAAACAAAAACACTGGTTTTACGAGAACAACTGACGCAAATTACGTTCAAGACGAATTGACAAATTCCCTTCGCCGCTATGTAATGCTAAGTTTCACTTATGCCATCAACCCTCTGATGGGTAACAGTCGTGGTGGTAGAAGTGGCGGTGGTCCAAGGATGATGATAACCCGTCAAGATTAATAGTCGTTTCACAGGTTTTTAAATAAAATACCCCCTCAGTATTCAGCCTAAAAGCGGCGATACTGAGGGGGTATCTTTTTTAAAAGTAAAATCATAGAGTCGGAAATAAAGCCCTTACTTCTTCTACCACTTCTTTAAATTCAGCTTTGCTTTGCACATCATCATGCCAGCAAACGCCTCTTTCAGCGAGGTCAAAAGTATGTTTTATTTTAGAACCTTCAATAATATTGCTCTTTTCATCACGGTCACGACCCATCACCCACAAAGTATCAGCGATAGAAGCCGTAGCATAAATATCGTGTGAAACAACTATAATTGTATTGTGCTCATGCTCGCAGGCTATCTCCAAAAGCATTTGACGGACACGTTCTATCATTAAAATATCCAAACCACTAAAAGGTTCGTCCATTAATAAAAAATGCTCACTACATAGCAATTGTTGTGCAATAGCTACACGTTGACGTTGCCCGCCCGATAGTTCCGCAGGGTATTTATTGAAATGCTCTGCGAGGTTAAAACGCTCGAGCATTTTTTGGATTTTAGAAGCCCTTTCCGCAGTAGGGATATCGCCATTTTGAGCCGCAATTTCAAGGTTGCTTTTAACCGTCCTATGGTTAAATAACGGATAACTTTGCTGAACGACACCTACCTGACCCGTAGTAACAGGTTTTAGTGGGTCACCTATCAATACTGTTCCTGAATCTGGCTTTATTAAACCCGCTAACACTTCAAAAAACTTAGTTTTCCCAATCCCAGAGGGCCCTACAAAACCGACAATTTGTCCTTGTTTCATATTCGGACGAACAATGTTTTTAACATCCACATTGACATCCCTCAGTATTGGACGGCCACCCATTGAAAGTGAAACATTTTCCACTTTCAAAATGGTTTCTTTTATATCATATTGAAATTTCATTTTTAAGGCTTTAGATTTGAAAGAAATTACACATTTAGACACCACATTCTTTAATCTCTTTCTAAGGTCAATCGGGCATACGGACAAAGAATATTTTTAAATACGCCAATCAGATAATCCATAAAAATGCCCACTAAAAGAATCACTATTTGGATAGCAAAAACAGCATCCAAATGCAGATGTTTGCTTTGATTTAAAAGCATAGTACCAATACCCCCTTCGGAGCGTGAAATACCTTCCACCATCGTCAACATCATCCATGCAATAGCAAAGTTTTGACGGATAATTTCAAATACTTGGTCGATTTTACCCAAAATAACCACTTCCCAAACGGTTTGCCACTCGCTCATCCGTAATGTACGGGCGTGGTCAAATTCAATTCTTGGGATACTTTTTATCATAGAAAGCAAAGACGTGACCATGAAAACCGAAATACCAAATACCATCAACGAAACTTTCAAGCTGTGCCCTCCACTAACCATTAATGTAAAAACAAAACTCAATCCCACGAGTGTCAAAAAACGTCCTTTTGATATTAAAAAAGCGGGTGGACGGAAGAAGGGTAACACGGTCAAATAAGCTACAATTAAAGACAAAACAATGGCAATGCCCATAGCTTCTAAGCATAAACCTGTACTTGTAGCAAGTTCGCGCAATAAATCGCCTTCTTTAAAAAAGCTGCCTAAAGCATTGAAAACTTCATGAGGTTTTGGTATCAATTCCCCTGTTGAATACCATGCTACTAATAAAAGCACTATTTGAATAGCAATGACTATCAAAATGATAGGTTTACTAACAGTTTTATTGGGGCTGAAAATATATTTTAGGTCTTGAAACATGATTTTATTTTTTGTTCTGTTGTTTTGTTAGATTTTTATTTTGTTCTGGCAACTAAATCCATAAAACAAGAATCTAACAATACACCAAAATTAATTACCCATTATGATTTCCACACGGCGGTTTTTAGCGCGTCCTTCAGCTGTTTCATTCGGCACTAAGGGGTTGGATGAGCCGTGCGCCTTGATACTGATACGACCATCGGGGAAGTTAGTAGAAGATTTTTTCTCTAACCAATCTTTTATAGCAAATGCTCGACGCTCAGAAAGCTTCATATTTTCATCAAAATTACCTGTATTATCCGTATGACCGTGAACTTCCACTTTCAAATTACTGGCAATAACCAAGTCGTTGAACAATTGATTCAAAGCCGACATAGCGCTGGGTGTAAATGAGCTTTTACCGTTGTCAAACTCAATTGACCATGATTTTTTACTCACTGTCTGGCGAATATTATCATCAGCATTAAATTTGGTTTGGTCAGCACTGGCAATATTACTACCTGCCTTTGAGGCTACATTTTTCAAAAACGATGTATTGATAACATCTTCAGCAGCGGGATAAGAAGGCACCAATTTAGGATATAATTTTTTAACAATATCACCGAACGTAGTATAAACGATTTTAACAATATTAGTGCTACCTGTGTTAATTCCAAACATTTCAAGGTTATCTGCTAAATTGGTGACGCGTGAGCCTCCTAATTCGACTTGTAAGCCTTGTTTATCGGATTCAACCACACCTGTATAGTATTTTTCCCAATAATCACCCGTTTCTTCTTTATAAACAGCAGCACTGATTTCAGCCGCTTTTTTCAAACAAGGTGAGAAGCTTTTCACTTGGTCGCCACCTATAGCAATAGCCTCTATCATATTTTCTACAGTTTTAGAGTTGTCATCCATCCATTTTTTAATACCGATTAAAACGCATGGCATTTGGCTACGGTATTCTCTTGTTGAAACGATGGAGACTAAACCACCTTTCTTTTGAGCCACCATAACGTCGCCCGGTGTCCATGTTGTAACGGCTGTAACCGCTATTTTCTTTTTGCTACCCGTGCGTTTACCACCTTTTACTTCATCACGCTCTTCGGTGTAGCCATTAATGTATTTTTCGGAGGCGTCCAGATAAGTGTCCGCTGCGATAAAATTCATGGCATCAGGGTCATAAGTCGTTTCGTCAGCATTGACAGGGATGCCGTTATCAGAACACCATTTTATGACAATATTCCAGTCACCATCTCTTAAAACAGCCGTACAGACACCCCCTTTAGCTAATTGAGGGTTTTGTTTCCAAGCAGCGGGTCCCATGAATTTATCTTCACCCAATGAGCGTCCACACGTGTAAACAATTTGTGCACGATAATCGGCACCTAATTTTTCTAATTGAGGATTCACGCCCGCCAAAAATGCCGCAGCACCGTCACCCATAATAGTAACGAAGTGTGCTCCATCAGTAGCTTTGGCAGGGTTATCCTTATATTGCTGGGCAAATTTTATCAAATTCGCCTGCATTTGAGACACATCATCTTGACGAGTCAGTTTCAAATTCACTTTTTTAGAAGCCATGATAGACCCCTCAGTAGTTTGTGCTCCACCATTGGCATAAATGGCACCCATTTGAGCATTCCATGCCCACATGAGCCAACGGACTTCAGGAGTACCTACATTGGCAGGTCTGTCGCTTGGTAATGGTAAAGTAGCAACTGAAGTGCTTGCATTCTTCGGCGCATCAGGCAAATCTATTTTATTAATAACTGTGGATTCGGAGGTAGCGCGTGAGCCAAACATTCCTTTGCTTTCAAAATATTTATAGCCACCGAATAAGCCCGCTACAATAGCAAGGGTTAGGGTTAATCTCCCAACGGGAGTAAGTCGTGATAACATGATTAAGTTGTTTTTTAATACTGGTTTGGAATATGTTTATATTGATGTTGAAATAGAAGACTTCCATTTATAAATGACTCTAAGCTAACCCATAAATGAGGTTAATTTGTTCACAGCAATGTCATTTTGTCGATTAATCAAGTGCAGAAAGCGACTACGTACATCTTTTATCTGATGAATAAATATTGATTTTTCGATTAAAACTAAATAAAAAAAATCATTTTGAATCTTTTTTTTAAGAAATACGCTTATAAAAAAGCTTTGTTTCGGCTTCGATACTGAGGGGGTGTTTTAGTTTTCCTTTTTTAAAAGTAGAAAATATATCTTTGCAGCTTCAAAAGGCACTATTGTCTATCATGTTAATATCTAATTTTATATGATTATTTCTGAAAAATACGAGCAGTTAAAGGAGCAATACCAAAAGCAATATGAAGAAACTCAAAAAACGACCAATATCATTGCAGGTTTGAGATTATTTGTCATCTTTTTACTGATTTACAGTATTTATTATTTTTATAAAGCGGGACAAACGGGTGCACTTATCGGGGTAGGTATTTTACTGTTTTCTGTTTTTTTAATGCTCGTTTCGTGGCATTTGAAATATAAAGAAAAAGCTCAACTTTATCAATATTTGACACTTATCAACGAAAATGAAATAGGTTATTTGAAAGGCATTTTAACCCCTTTCAAAGCGGGTGAAGCCTATATCCAAACCAACCATAACTATACTTACGACCTCGATATTTTCGGCAAAAGCTCCATTTTTCAGCATATCAACCGCACCACTACGGCAATTGGCGAAGCGCATTTAGCTGCTTGGCTCAATGGTGAAACGCCCTTTGACATTCTCGCTCAACAAAAAGCGGTTAAAGAATTGGGTTTGAAATTGGATTGGCGGCAACAGTATGCAGCCATTGGGCAGCTTAATATTGATGAAGATTTGGATATTCCAAAGTTCAAAGAATGGCTTAATATGCCTATAATCTTCCAAAAATCTAAAATACTGAGGGGTGTATCCTACATTTTACCTGCCGTCACAATCGGTATTTTGATAGCCAATTTTGTGTCCGACGACCCCATTTTTTTCAGCCTGTTTAAACTATTATTTGGTTTAAATCTAATCGTCGTTGCTTTTCAGCAAAAGCATATTAAAGAAGAACATCGCCTACTGAGCAATACAAGTGGCGTTTTAAAAAAGTACAGTAAACTCTTACAAACCATTGAAAATGAGCCTTTTGAGTCCGAATTAATCCGTACGACCGCACTAAACAGTGGCACAGGTGTAAAGGCAAGCCAATCCATCAATCGTCTTTCAAAAATTCTCAATCAATTCGATACCATTCTCAACCCCTTCGCGGCTATATTGATGAACGGGCTTTTCCAATACCATTTACATGCCCTTTTTACCCTTGAAAAATGGAAAATTGAGAATAAAAAAGCTGTTTTTGATTGGTTTGAAACGATAGGGACTTTTGAGGCTTTGTCGAGTATTGCTAATTTCGCATATAATAATCCTGATTTCATCTTTCCTGAAATCACGAACGAAGCCAAAATGGTTTTAAAAGAAGTGGGACATCCCTTAATTCGACGTGAAAAACGCATTTGCAACGA
>JANMYC010001216.1:0-1971 GCA_031381715.1 Saprospiraceae bacterium | reverse complement strand
GTGTGCATATTCTATGGTCTTTGACCATTTTACTTATCGGTCAAAGACCGTGGAACATGTGCACACGGTCAAAGAACATGCGCGAGCGAGAAATATAATCATAATGAAACAGAAAATATTTTTACTTTATTTCAGTTTTTTTCTCACAATTGTTCTTTCTGTATTTCCTATGTGTAGACAAACTGAAGAGATGATTTTTTGTATTGACGATTTTAAAATGATTTTAGGGAAATCTACTTTAAATCAAATATCAAAAAACCTACATATCGTTTATGATACTGAAAATAATGACGACTCATTAGAATTACTGGGGATTAAGTCTTATTACAATTTGGATAGCGATAACATAAATGAAAATAATACTGTTGGAATGTTTATGAGTACTACATTTAATAAAGATACATTAAAATATATTAGTATTTTGTTTTATTCAGATAATAGTATGTCAAAAACTATGATGATGGATTATGTAAAACAAAAGATTTCATGTACAATTATTGAAGAATTACTAAAATTAGGCATTCGAAAACATGGTAATGTAACAGAAAGTGCAAAATTTAAGAATGTAGAGAATTCAATTCACTTAGAATATAATCTTAGTGTAGATTAACCGTTCCGCCCAAGTGTTCTGCTCGCGCGAGGTCTGTGACCTCGTGTGCATATTCTATGGTCTTTGACCATTTTACTTATAACGGTCAAAGACCGTGGAATATGCGCACACGGTCAAAGACCATGCGCGAGCGAGAAATTTCAATTAAAACGTAGACAATGAAAACGTTGTATTTCGACTTTTTTAAAGACACCATAGAAACTAAAATAAATACAATTCATCGAATTTCTGTTTATTTAGAAGAGAATGATTCCTATTTTATGCCATGTCAATTTATCGAAATCATACAAAAAAATGATTTCTATGAGATAAAAGCCCAAATATTAGATACGAAAGGCTATATATCTAACCTTTGTCTTGATAAAAAATTTTTATTTGGCTATCCGAATAGAACCATCGGCTATGGAATTTTAAAAAAAATAGAATAATAAATATCGGTCTTTGAACATATTCGCTTGAATTAAAAAAACGAAGAAAATATGAATCCACAATTAGAAAATATCATAAATAACCTATCGGAAACCTATGAAGGAATGCCATGGCATGGCAATTCGCTCAAAGAATTGCTGCTTGATGTAGATACGACGATAGCCTTTTATCGTCCTTTTGAAAAGAAACATAATATCGCCGAATTGGTCGCGCACATACTCATTTGGCGGCAATATGTCCTCGAAATTTTAAATGAAAATTACAATTTCAAGATAGATATTGGTTCTTTAGGTGACTTCCCGGAAGTGACAGAAAGCGAAAAAGTGTGGCGTGAATTATTGACCCAATTGGATGAAAACCAAGTGCTTTTATTAGAAAAATTAGCCGCGTTTCCGAGTACAAAATTGGATGAAGAAGTCCCTGAAAAGTCGTATTCGTTCCGCTTTTTATTAGAGGGTATTGTCTTTCACGATGTTTATCACGGCGGACAAATCGGCTTGATAAAAGCAGCCTATTATTCCAATGTAAACCTCAACGAAGATATTGTAAAGAAAGTGAGCTTCATATGAAAACCAAAATCTGCGAACTTTGTAAAAAAGAAGAAAGTACGCTTTACCGTATCCAAATTCAAAAAGGAAAAACGTGGATTTTTGTGTGCGAAGCTTGCTGCATTCAAGCTAAAACCAAACCTGATTATCGATACGGTGGCACTTGGAAAGGGTATCGGCATTGATGTACCCCCTCACAGACCCCGAGTACTCGGGGGGGACAGGTCAGTATTTTGAGTATTTTTCCGCTCTGCTTGAGCAAGGTCTTTGACTGTTGCGCCCAAGTGTTGCTTATAGAACGGGGGTTGTTGTGTTCTTCCGATTCTCGGAATGTCTGAACACACATCTAAAGGAGGGCGATGAGCGCGTTTTGCGCCATTAACG
>JANMYC010001210.1:0-3309 GCA_031381715.1 Saprospiraceae bacterium | reverse complement strand
TTCTTTTTCGCGCAATCCGAGCGATGCGTGGGTATCAGACGGCTCTTATTTGTCCATCAGGAATATTACAATTGGTTATATGATTAAGCCGCCTAAATACATTAAAGGCGTGCGGATTTATTTTTCAGGACAAAATTTGGCAACGATTACCAATTACAAAGGTTCTTCGCCCGAAGTGGGTATTGGTGGTTCAAATTCATTGGCGCAAGGCGTGAATTATGGCAGTTATCCTGTGGCGCAGACAATGACGATTGGCGCAAATGTTAAGTTTTAAATAGAATTAGGATTTGTAGGATTTTAAAATCCTATGAAATCTTATGAAATCTTATGCCCCCTAATTCTAAAAAAAATCATTATTTTTAAAATATCAACGATATGAAAAAAATAGCTATCATAGCAATCACCTTGTTTTTTGCATCTTGTTCAGAAGAATTTCTGGACTTAACGCCCGATAATGCGGGTTCAGCAAACAATTTTTATCAGACCAAAGACCAGTTTATTCAAGCGGTCAATGCGGCTTATGCGCCTTTGGGTGGCATTCATACAGGTTCATTGTGGTTATTGACGGAATTGCGTTCCGATAATGGGTCGTATCAACAAAACACGGCAGACCGTTCGGGCGTCAACCGCGAGGAGATTGATGAGTTTCGGGAAACCGACCAAAATGTCAATTTGCAAAATTTTTATACGCCCAGTTATTTGGGTATCAGCCGTTGCAATATTGTCTTAGAAAAGTTGGGTGCTGCCACTTTTGACCAAGTAACAAAAGACCGTTTAGAAGGCGAAGTCTTATTTTTACGTGCTTTTTACTATTTCAATTTAGTGCGTGTTTTTGGCGATGTACCATTGATTACGAAAGTGGTGACAACGCCCGAAGAAGCGTTTGAAACTGCCGCAAAAGTGCCCGAAGCACAAATTTATACGCAAATAATCAACGATTTCAAGGCGGCTATTGCCAAATTACCCGCTAAAGCGGCGGCGGCAGATTTGGGTCATGCCACAACAGGTTCGGCTAAAGCAATGCTCGCTAAGGTGTATTTGACGCAAAAAAACTTCGCGGAAGCGACAACTATTTTGAAAACGGTTGAAGCAGAGGGCGGCTATGTGCTCAACCCTAATTATGCCGACAATTTCAAAAAGAAAAATGGTCCAGAATCTATTTTTGAGATACAATATGCCGAAGGTGCGGGCGGAAAAAGCAGCAATTTTGCCTATTCTTTTGCGCCTTACAATGCGGGAACGGTGATAACAGGTTTTGCTTTATTGGCGGGTTCGGGTTCGGGTTGGAACATTCCGACGCAAGATTTGATTGACAGTTATGAAAAAGATGATAAGCGTTTTGCAGCGTCAATCAATCAAACATTTAAAGATGCGGCGATGAAAGTCGTGCCTTACGTTCAAAAATACACCAATCCGCCGTATTTGGAACGTTTCAACACATGGGATAATTTCCCCGTTACACGCTTGGCAGATGTTTTATTGATGCAAGCGGAAGCCTTAAATGAAGCAAGTTTTCCCAATGCAGAAGCATTTACTTTGTTAAATCGAGTGCGGACACGCGCAGGTTTGGCAGCTAAAACAGCGGATAATTCCGACCCTTTATTGAAGGTTGTTTCGCAAGCAGATTTTCGCACGGCTATTGCCCAAGAACGCCGCATAGAATTGGCTTTTGAAAATCACCGTTGGTTCGATTTGGTCAGAACGGGACAAGCAGATGTTGTGTTAAAAGCGCATGGCGTTAAACAAAAAGCCTTGAAAAGCTACGTTTTACCCGCTTCTTACAGCAATATTAGCTTAAAATATCCCTTTCCTTTTCGGGAATCTTTGTTGCGGAAATAATGTTTAGTGATTTTTTTTGTTCAACACATAGGCATATAGGACACATAGTTTTTTTGTCATTCAGAAGGAAACGAAAAACTATGTGCTCTATATGCTTATGCGTTAAAGGGAAAAAAATAATTTCACCGTGATTTTAAAATTATTGATAATGAAAATACGCTTTTACGCCGTTTTAAGTCTATTGTTTTTAGGCTTGAACCAATCCGTTTCTGCCCAAAAACAAGCTTTTTTATCCGATAAAACCTTTCAAAATCCCCCCCCTCAGTATGGGATCCGTTGTTGGTGGTGGTGGCTGAATGGCAATGTCACTAAGGAAGCGATTACACGAGATTTAACCGAAATGAAGGCAAAAGGCTTTAGTGGCGCGTGTATTTTCGATGCAGGTGGGCACAATCAACGGGGAAATGGCGATATTCCCGAAGGTCCGCTTTGGGGTTCTGAGGCTTGGCGGGCGTTGTATTTACATGCGATTGATGAAGCCGAAAAATTGGATTTGGTCATGTCATTGAGTATTCAAAGTGGTTGGAATCTTGGTGGTCCTGATGTGATGCCCGAAGAAGCGGCGAAACAAACGGTTTTTTCTGAATTGAAAGTAAAAGGTGGAATAACCGTAAAAACGGCTTTACCAATGCCTAAAATACGCGATAATTACTACAAAGACATCGTTGTTTTGGCGATTCCTGATAAAAAATTAACCAATAGAATTCCCATTCGAGATTTTGAAAACAAAGCAGCTACCCGTGAAGTAGGTTGGTCTGTACCCGAAACCCGCCCGCTTTTGACTGATACAACGGCAACCGAAGGCGAAGAAGATGCTGCATTAAATGCCGTCATAAATTTGACCCCTCAGTTTTAAAACGGTTTTTTAGTGTGGGACGCACCCGAAGGTGATTGGATTATCCTCCGCATGGGTTATACGCCGACGGAATCGCATGTGTCAACGGCAAGTGGCAAATGGCAGGGGAAGGTGTTGGATTATATGAGTGAAAAATATTTCAATCGTTATTGGGATACGCATGTCGCGCCTTTGTTGAAAATGATTGGCGATAGGGCAGGTAAAACTTTGCGGTATTTGCAAACTGATAGTTTTGAAGCAGGTGGATTGAATTGGACAGATGGTTTTGAAAAAGAATTTTTAGCCCGACGCGGTTACGATTTGACGCCGTATTTGCCCGTTTTAGCAGGTAAAATCATTGGAAATAGAGACATTAGTGCTCGTTTTTTAAATGATTTTCGCAAAACAATTGGGGATTGTATTTCGGATAATCATTACCGTGTTTTTGCCGAAAAGAGTAAAAAATATGGCATTGGAATTCAACCCGAATCGGCTGGACCGCACGCAGGACCTTTTGATGGACTCAAAAATTACAGTCATTCTGAAATTATGATGTCGGAATTTTGGTCGCCTTCACCGCATCGGAGCAAACATATTGACCGTTTTTTTGTGAAACAGGCGGCAAGTGCGGCAAA
>JANMYC010001185.1:0-2274 GCA_031381715.1 Saprospiraceae bacterium | reverse complement strand
GATGCTTTTTCAATATATAACTACAATTATCCTAAAACTAAAAGCATCACCCGTATTGAGCGTATCTTTTCCAAAAATAAATTTCATCGAATAATAGGCATTTTCTGCTAATTTAGGTCTCACAAATCCCTTGACATCGCTGAGAGCAGTCAATTCCTTTTTGACCTCATTTTTACTCGTTTGAGAATTGTATTTCGATGACCAAAACTCCACTTTTACACCTTTTATGGGCGCTCCTGTTGTTCTATCCGTTACGATTATTTCTTTTGAGCCATCATCTGTTCGCTGCATATAAGCGATATTTGACACATAAAAATGCGTATAATTCACCCTTCCGCCATTGGTCAGTTGAAAACGCTCATTATCAGAGCAAATAACTAAATAATTACCGAGTGGTAATTTATCAATTTTAGTTTCAGTGGATGAGGCATTATAATCACCTTCATTCAGCACTTTAATGCCCCAATTTTTAATAAAAGGCAAGCTATTTAAATACGCTAAACGCTCTTGAGCCGATTCGTAAGGCTTATTTAAAATAGTCTCGTTGGCTTTCACTATTTTAAAATAAACGGAATCAATATTTCTGAAATCCAATTTTGTTAAAATGGGCTTAGTCGCCACATTCACTTGCTCGACATTGACGCTCAATGCGCTTTCAGTGATATTATTGACTAAGTTGCGACAGCCTTTTACGCCATAGGCTTGAGGGAAACGTTGAACGGCAGTTTTACACAATTCTAAAGCCGTTTTATAGTGGTTTTTACCAATATTTTCGGGATTACGCTTGTAAGTTTGCGCTTTTTCATAGTAATAATTCGCCAACTTCAAGGAAATTTCAACAAAAGCGGGATTATTCGTATATTTTCTTTGAAGTGATTCCAAAGATTTGACATAGAGTTCATCTTTATTATCGAGGATAGAATTTTCGCGCCCAAACTCCAATCTTTTCAAATCCAAATCAATTAGAGCCGTTGGGTCAGCGTCTTTAATATGAGTGCGCGTCAATTCTTGAAGCAATTTTAAAGTCCATAATTTGCCCGAAGTGGAGTCTTTAGAATCAATTAATTGCGCTACGAAATTATCAGCATCTTTAAAAACACCTTCATTATCTAACTCAAATTTGTAAGCGGGTTGCGCCAAATAGGTTTTTTCATTCATAAAAAAATCAATGGCACGGTGCGCTAAAAAGTCATAGAGTGTAGGGCGGATTTTGTCCGTTTCGTCACTTCCGTCAGTAATTACGGCTTTTAAATTCGTGATAGGAATTTGATTGAGCTGATTATAATTAAGGCTTTCACGGTACAGGCTTGCGGCTTCGGCATTGAGTTTTTCAATATCCCAAGTGCGCAGATCGTCTTGTTTGAAATTAACGGTGGTCGTGCGATTTCTAAAACGCCAAACATTGTTTTCTAAATAACCCGCATATAATTCACCGAGCATGGATTGTAAAACGGCTTTTGTGGGGAACGTTTCACGGCGCGCTTCATCTTGCATTTGGCTCACAGCCATCACAAAACCATCTTCCTCCAATTGAGAAATATATTTTGAACGAAATATCAAGGTTTTAATCACCTGCGAAGGGTTATTATCCGATTTGGCTTTGATATACAAAGCATCCACTTTTTCCCTTGCGGATTTGGGTAGCCCCTGTTCTTCCAGTTTCTGAATTTCAGACCACTCGGAAGCATAGTCATCGTTTTTAAAATTCATATTCTGAGCGTTGATTGAGCCGAATAACATCAGCACCGGTAGGCAGGTTAAAATGAGTTTCTTCATGAGTTCTGTTATATTGATTTGCGTATTCTGCATATTTTACAAAATAGTGTTAAAATAACGATTTTTTTTACAATTAATTTGATATTTAAGATGCAAAACCGCAAAAAATCCATAAATACTGAGGGGGGCTTAACGTTTATTTAACTAATTTGTTTAACAATAAAATGAAAAAGTTGAGATTTTGAACCGTATATCTATTGATAATTTCTGAAATTCTCGAAATAAATATATTTCAAGGATTTCCGAAATTACCAGTAGTCTTGAATTTTTTAAAACCACTATAATAATTTTATAAAATTATATCTGTATTTTTGATTCTAAAATTTACTTTTAACAATATTAACACTAAATTATTCATGAAAAAAACACAGATTATTTTAGCACTTTGCTTATTGTCATGGGGAAATTCATTTGCTCAAGTCACTTTTAATGCTTATTCCTCTTTAGAGCAGTTGATGAAAAAAGCACAAAAAGAGAAGAAACTTATTTTTATTCAAG
>JANMYC010001177.1:0-1550 GCA_031381715.1 Saprospiraceae bacterium | reverse complement strand
ACGCCCAAGCTATAACTGACTGTATCCATATTATTTTTTAAATTTTGTGCAAAAGTAACTGCTGTGAAGCTTAAAGCGACAATACTCAAGAGAATTTTTTTCATTTACTAACGTATTTTTATTGATTTTAAAAAATTTGTGCAAAAATAGTTCTTTACTTCGAATTGAAGTGTTAAGAATAAGTCAAAATACTGAGGGGGTGAATATTTATTTCTCTATTGAGCATAAATACAATTTTTAGACGATAATTGTTTTAAAAGTCATTTTAGTTCAATTAAAAACGCACCTCAAAGATTAACTGTGAGATGCGTTTTTTAATATTGAAATTCTAAACTTTAATGATGAATCTGGACATACCCAGAGTAGATTTCACCGTTTTCTAAGATGACTTGATAGAAATATGTACCATCGGGAACAGCTTTATCATACCATGTGCCCCCCCAGTCATTTTTATAATCTTTATTTTCATAAAGTTTGTTACCCCAACGGTTGTAAATAATGACGTTGGTGTTCGGGTAATCTTCGATACCTTCAACCACAAAGAAGTCATTTTTACCATCACCATTTGGTGAAAACCCGTTGTAGACGATTATGGTGTCACATTTAATATGGACTTTAACGTCTCCTAAATCACAACCATTTTCATTGCATAATTGGTACACAAACTCATCATAATATTTTGAGCTACAGAAATCAGGTTTTGGCGTATATCTAAATATCCAATTACCCGCGGTATCTTTTTCAAACACGCCGGTACCGTATTTAGGCTCCGTCATCAGCGTAATCCTATTAAATGTACCATTTATAGTATCATTTTTCATTATTGGAATGTCAATAATCGTATTGCGTTTCACCTTGATAGAGTCATCTTCGGCTATTGGCAATAATTTATCGGCTACCGTCACTACAATAACCAAAGTATCACAAACACCTGAGGTATCACAAATAGTCCAACACGATTTTGAAGAGCCGAGCGTTTTACCTTTTATTAAAACACAAGTATCATTCAATGTTTGGAAATCTACCACTGTATCCAATGGATTTAAACAGTAATTAGCTATTTTACCACCTCTTGGACGATTGATGCTCAGACAAACTGTATCCGATTTTCCAATGTTTATGGTGCGCCTTAATGTATCATTTTTGGATTTTACAGTAGTATAGAATATCACTTTTCGACAATCCAAACTATCCGTACAAACCTCAAAGCAAGCCGTATCTGTCCCAATCTTCATACCTTTTAAAATGATACAATTGCCATCATCGACTGTATAAATAACGTTTCTATTGGAGGTTGATGCACAATTATTCGTCACCATATTGATTCTGCCTTTAAAATTCAGTTGATTCAAACAGAATTTAAGGCTGTCTCCAATTGGGATAGTATCAATGCGGATAACTGGATTTGGTTCAGTGACTGTAGTATTTATCGTGATGGTATCACAGACGCCCAAAGTATCGCATATCACCCAACACGATTTTTTAGTGCCCGCTTGGATGCCTTTTATGATGATACAGGTATCATTGACGGTATATTCAACAGCTTTATT
>JANMYC010001161.1:0-3082 GCA_031381715.1 Saprospiraceae bacterium | reverse complement strand
GCGGTACCAATGGGTAAAATTGCCCAACCACTATCCAATTTTTTACATAAATATACCTTTTTTCTACCTCTATTGATTTCAGAAATATCGGTTTTATTGAGCGCAATGTTGCTACATTTGATTAGTTTACCGGGGATAGATTTGTGAATAACAACGCTCTCGATGCCCGTTTCGAAATAGAATTTTTCGTTATTATTTCTATTAAAACGATAAACCGTGTAAGAAACGTTGCTGGCGCCGGATTGAACAAATTTGTATTCCATCTTATCCATGCACTGGCTATCATATTGAAGATATAGATTTTGGGCATGAACGGAAAAAGCAAGCGCTAACATGAGCACTATCAATGTGGATTTCCTCATTGTGTTTGTGAATTTAGACATTTGAAATTATAGTGTTGAACACTGTTTGTTTTAAGTTATGACTACGAAAGTAAATTTTTAAACTGAAATACACGCAATATTTAATATGAAAAATATTGTACATAGGCGTAAAGAAATAAACGCTACTATCGTAGGGCTGTAAAATGAAAAAAATGCGTAGCAGAGCGGAGTATTTTTTTCATTTTATAGAACCGACTTAAAAAGATAGCAGTGTTTATTTTAGCCAAACTACTTATTTCCTCCAATTCTTAAACTTTATCGCAATTAATCTGTAAAAATAAAAAGAAATTAGCAAAATTGCAAATTGTAAGTCATTGGGGTGAAATGACATTTTTTTTTAACGATTTTTTATATATTTGGTATACCAGTTTTAGAATTGAACTTTGAAAGCACTTCAAGGGATTCAAAACCTAAATTCGTTGTATATTTGTAGGAATTACATCAGTTGAAACGTTTTAAATGAAAAGAATAGTATATAGTTTTTTTGAACGCATACCGCATTTTACCAAATATCTTTTGGTTTTAGGCGTCATTATGGCTTTGGCTTTTTTATTTCCCACAAATTCTAAATTTAAATATAGATATGGATTAAATCAAACGTGGTTATATGATGACCTTCTTGCAAATTTTGATTTTGCTATTAAAAAAACGCAGGCGGAAGTAAACGAGGATAAAGCAGCCATTGATAGTGAATTTTCGCCTTATTATGAGATTGATTTGGACATAGTAAAAGAGAAAAAAAAACAATTTGCTAAGTCATTTGATGAGCAACTTAAAAGAAATAAGAACCAATATGCCGATGTGGCTAAAAATGCGGATGCTTACCTCAGCTATGGCAATTATGTGTTAGATAAGCTTTTTGGTAAGGGTATTTTAAAACAAGATACCTTTTTAAGTAAAAAGAATAACGAATTTGTCATCAATATACTGAGGGGTAACGTTACTGAAAAGCAAACACTGCAAAATCTAATGACACTCAATAAAACGAAGGATTGGTTGAGTGATTCGTTGCCATATTCCCGTTTGAAAGAGCCGGAATTCTTACTTTTTCTTTTAGAACCCCTTTTAGAACCCAATTTGGCTTTTAATGCTGATAAAACTAAGGAGTTCAAACAGCAAGAAATGGATAAAATATCTACCTCACGAGGCATGGTGAGGAGCGGCGAAATGATAGTGCAAAAAGGAGGAATTATCACCCAAGGCGTATTTCAAAAATTGGCTTCTTATGAAGAGCAATATGAATCGGATAATTTATCGAGCCGCAAATTTTACTTGATTATTTTCGGTTATAGCTTGCTGATTGGGGTGGTTTTATTTCTTTATATGGTCTATTTAGAGCATCTTGTGCCGACAGTATTCATCAAGTTAAGGTGGATTGTCTTTCTGATGTCGTGGATATTATTATTTGCTTTTTTGATGTCTGGTATAAAAATATCGGGCGTATTAAGCCCTTATCTGATTCCTTTTTGTATTGCACCCATCGTTATCAAAAATTTCCATAACCGTGAATTGGCTTTGGTGACGCATATCGTGATGGTTTTAATCATTGGATTGATACTTTCACCCGGTTATGAATTCATATTTTTACAAATTATGACGGGTTTGGTGGTGGTGTTTTCCAAGTTTGAAACCCGTTATTGGGGCAATTTTTTTAAAAACATATTATCCATCACAGCTGTTTATGCTTTGGGTTTCTTGGGATTGTCGCTCATAGAAGAGAGTAATATCAGTAATATCAATTGGTCGGTACTGATTTGGATTTCTTTAAATGGCTTTTTAACGCTTTTAGCTTATCCCTTGATACCCTTATTGGGGAGCTTTTTTGGATTTACTTCCAGTATTACTTTAGCGGAATTGAGCGATTTAAATCATCCACTTTTGAAAGAATTATCCTTAAAAGCGCCGGGCACATTGCAACATTCTTTGCAAGTTGCCAATTTATCGGATTCAGCAGCTAAGGCTATCGGAGCGGATGATTTGCTCATAAAAGTAGCAGCAATGTACCATGATATTGGGAAGACACTGCGCCCTACTTATTTCATAGAGAACCAATCAGGCACGAATCCTCACGACAATTTGCCACGTTTAGAGTCGGCACGCATTATAATTGAGCATGTTACTGAGGGGGTAAAAATGGCGGAAAAAAATGGGCTACCTAAAGTGATAATTGATTTCATCGCATCACACCACGGTACTACTATGGTGGAATATTTTTACAGAATGCACATTCGTGAAAATCCAGAGGCTGAAAAAGACAAATCGCACTTTCAATATCCCGGACCCAAACCTAAAACGAAGGAGGAATCCATCCTGATGTTAGCGGATAGTTTGGAGGCATCATCCAAAAGCCTTAAAAATCCCGATAATAAAGCCATTGATGACCTCGTTGAACGCATTATTTCTGATAAAATAAGCCAAGGGCAGCTTCAAAATTCGCCTTTGAGCTTTGATGATTTAGAAAAATGTAAATTGAGTTTCAAACAAACTTTAAAAAACATCCATCACGTTCGGATTGAATATCCTTCAAAACCTGAATAGATTTTTTTTGAGGGTTTGAAGATTTCAACTCAAAAAAAGGTTATTTGAGAATAACTTTTTTAATAAATGTATTTTAAAATGTACTTTTGCGGTTTGAAAAGGTGTTTTTTGAAAATACTATTCTAAAGGATAAAACTTATATCTCGATTCAAAAATTAACC
>JANMYC010001152.1:0-2390 GCA_031381715.1 Saprospiraceae bacterium | reverse complement strand
ATTGAAATTGAAAAATTGAAAAAAGAAAACGTGAAGGGTATTATCCTTGATTTGCGTAATAATGGTGGTGGTTCATTGCGTGATGTAGTCAAGATGTCTGGCTATTTCATTGAAGAAGGGCCTATTGTACAAGTTAAAGACCGTGACAACAAGCCTGAAATACTCAGTGATACCGACCCCTCAGTACAATACTCTGGTCCGCTTGTAGTAATGGTCAATGAATTCAGTGCTTCAGCTTCTGAAATCCTTGCGGCAGCTATGCAGGAGTATGGTCGCGCTGTAATCGTGGGTTCTAACACTTATGGCAAAGGAACAGTACAACGCTTTTTTGACCTCGACCGTTGGTCGAATGTCAGCAGTGATGTAAAGCCTTTGGGTCAAATAAAAATCACTTTACAGAAGTTCTTCCGCGTGAATGGTGGTTCGACACAATTGAAAGGTGTAGCACCTGATATTAGCTTACCAGACAACTATACGCAAGTCAATGTAGGTGAAAAAGACAATGAGTTCCCAATGGCGTGGTCTGAAATCAGCCCCGTGAAATATAATCAATCGGTAGCTGATTTGAAAAAAATGCCTAAAATTGCTGAAAGCAGCACGAAGCGCGTTCAAAAAAATGAAACATTCAAACTTATCGCTGACAATGCTAAACGCATCAAAGACCAAAGAGATAAGACAGAATATTCATTAAATTTGAAAGCTTACAGAGAGGTTGAATCCAAGCAAAAAGAAATAGGCAAGAAGTATGAAAACGCTTTCAAACCTATCGATGGCTTTATGGCTGAAAATATTGCAGTTGATTTCTCTGCTTTAACAGCGACAAAAGATTCATCAAAAACTATTCGCAATGCTGATTGGTTAAAAGATGTGAAAAAAGATGTTCACTTATACGAAACCATGATGATTATGAAAGATTTAATCCAAAATGCCACTTTCAAAACGGCATCAGCGGAACCTAAAAAGAATTAAATTTTAGCAAATAAGAAGCCGTCTAAAATAATAATCATTTTCTGTCGTGCTTAAAATTATAGAAAACCCGAAGCTTCGCGTAGTATTTTCTATAATTTTAAGAACCGACTCAAAAAGAAAATGGTTACTATTTTAGACCAACAGATATGTCGAAAAGCCTTTCCAGATTTCAAAAATGGAAAGGCTTTTTATTTTTTATCACATTTTAAATGCCCTAATAAGGCGTTTAAAAATAAACTATACTTTTTTGTCGTCCTAAAAAAGTATAAGTAACTGACTGAAAGGAAGTTACGTTATTTTTTTAGGATCGACTTAAGAAAAAAAGTATCGTTTATTTTAGCCCAAACTTAATCAAGATATTGTAAAACTTGTTGATAATCAATAACTTGTATTAAAATTTGGCATAAAATTGTAAGCTATAAATCGGCAGCATTTGCCACAATCATGTCATTAAAATTGATTTTACCTTTTATGTATTCTATCCTATTTCACCCTTACAGAATTTATTTTTAGTCTTTTATTTCATGAGCAAAGGCGGGTATTACTGAGGGGATTCTTTAATCTATAAAAATATTACAAATGAAAAAGGCACTCCACATCCTCCCATTATTCCTCCTACTAACTTTTATGCTCTCAGCGCAGTCCGTCATGGATTTAGCTAAAAAAGCAAGCGAAGAAACCAATTCAGGCAAATATCAAAATGCCATTGAAACCTATAATCAAATCATAGCCGCCGAACCCGAAGTAAGCCAATGGTATTTTTACCGTGGGCAAGATTTCAACATGCTCAATGAAAATAAAAAAGCGCTTTCGGATTATAATAAAGCCATTGAGCTGGCCCCTCAGTATTTTGATGCTTATTTGTCGAGAGCCATCCTTTATTTCTCCATGAATGAGCCCGAAAAAAGCATCAACGATTACAACCAAACGCTGCGCTATTTAAAAGATGAAAGCATAAAAGCTTTTATCTACAATAACCGAGGCAACGCAAAAGCCCTCAGAAAAGACCTACAAGGCGCATACAATGATTATCAAAAAGCATACACCATTGATAGTCATTCCATTGCTGCCCTCGATAATTTAGGTAAAATCCTCAATAAGCTGGAACGCGGCGATGAAGCCCTTTTTTATTTTAAAAAAATGTTAGAATTGGACTCCACCAATATTTCAGCCCAAAGCGATTTAGCCTATACTCTACTCAATCTCCATCGTTTTCAAGAATCCATAGAGCAGTACAATTCAGTTTTAATTAAAAACCCTAATTCACCCTTAGCCCTCAGTAATCGAGGATTAGCGAAGATGAATCTCTCGGATTATGAAGGCGCTTTGGAGGACGCCAATCACTCCTTGGAGTTATACCCTCAAAATCCCTACACTTACCGCAATAGAGGCATGATAAAAATAGCGATGAACAAAAAGAC
>JANMYC010001100.1:0-1943 GCA_031381715.1 Saprospiraceae bacterium | reverse complement strand
TTCTTTTTTTTACCTTCTTTTTTCCGTAAAGCCCGACCAACTGCTTGAACAATATCTACTTTTGAATTTTTAGGGTCACAGAAATAAACCAAATCAATAACAGGTACATCTACGCCTTCTGTCAAACATCTTGCATTAGAAACGATGGCTTTATCCGAATTTTTAAAATCATTTAAGACGCGGTTACGGTGATTTGTTGACTGTTCTCCACTTACAGAGAAGGCATGTACATGTTTGAAAACCTTTTTGTGTCTGTGAGAAAAATCTTCTGCATATTTTACCCTTGAATGAAATGTCAAAGCATGATTGGCATTGTAGTTAGTCATAACTCGCTCCAAAGCATAATTATTTGCTACTTCATCAGCCGAAGCTTTGGACTCTACATACCTTCTTTGGTCAATAAATTGCTTTAATTCTTCACTATTTACGCCAATTGCAATGATTTTATAATCTACCAATATGCCTTCCTCGATTGCCTTTTTAAAAGTCATTCGATAAAATTCTTCGCCAAATACTGAGGGGTCATTCATATCGTAGGCATATTTCAAATCGTCTCCAAGTTTCTTTTTGATTGATTCTTTTACAATTCGAGGTGTTGCTGTTGCATAAAGCCTTCTTTTGGAAGGAATTTTGGTATTGTCATGAACCAAACTGAATTTATTCATACCAATTCCTGCTGTTTTGTGGGCTTCATCACAAAAGATAAAATCAAATTCAAAATTAGTTTTTTCAATTGCTTTTTCAATTGCAGATAGTGAATGATACGTAGAAAAAATTACTTTTTCTGTATCATCTTTGAATAAGAATTGTTTGATTTCATTTGCATTTGTCGTGACATGGACATCAATTTCATAGGTATGTGTCAGAACAGTGTCAATATTATCACTATCTATATCTGATTCAGAACAGACGCACTAGTACTTATAATTTGTTTTTCTTTGCTTTTTCCATTCATTTTTTATTTGCCGTAACAATGCCAATGAAGGCACTAAAACCAAGGTGTTTTTGACAACCAATCGTTCTTTAATCCAAAGTGCTGTCAATGTCTTTCCCGCGCCACAGGGTAAAATCAATTGTCCTCTACTTTCTATTTCAAAGAAATCAACACAGTCTTGAATGGCTTCTTCTTGATGCTTTTTAGGCAAAAAAAACACCTTTTCTGCTAATTTATGGCTTGTTAAATCATTGTAAATATTGATAAATGTGTCCGTTTCTATTTCAAGTAAATTAGAAATAGAGTAAAAAGTAAATTTTTCATGCCTCGTTTTTGAAATATTATCAATGTCCGCAACATTGGAAAAAACAATATAACCATCTGCATTTGGACAAAAAGCAAAGAGATTTGCTATTTTATCAGCCGACCAATTTAATTTACTTGTCTCATCGTTCTTAAATTTACATTGAACGACAAATAATTGATTATCAATATCTTCAAGAATTAAATCAACACCATAATCTTGATTTCCTAAATTCAATTTATGTTTTATTTCAGTTGGGACTTCATCAAATAACCAAGCATTTTTAAAACTTCCTTGTTCTGTTGGTGACAGTAGAAAATAATATTTCGCAAATACTTCAAATATTTTACCTGCCCTTGTGTCTTTTACGCCTAAGCTATGAACATTGTATTCAGAAAGTCCTATTTTTACTTCTGACCATGACGTTTTATTGGCGATTATCTCGATTAACTGTTTTTGATATTGTTGCATGAGTTACTTTTAGATAATAGTATTTTTGAGAAAATGAATTTTTTCAATCAATTCTCTGCAAAATTAAGGCACTATTTAACATTGTGAAATATTTTTATATAAAAAATAATTATTCTAATGAGAACCAACACCCACGCTCGTGAGCGTCCCCACTCCCCGCTCGCGCACGGTCTGTGACCGTGTGTGTCTATTTTATGGTCTTTGACCATTTTACTTATAACGGTCACAGACCGT
>JANMYC010001087.1:0-5494 GCA_031381715.1 Saprospiraceae bacterium | reverse complement strand
TTTCAACCATATTGGGCTGATAATCAATTGCAAAACCCAAATCGCAAGGGCAACAAAGTAGATTTGATAAAATTCCAACTCGGCATAATAATTCAACCCATAGCCGAAAAAGAAAAGGGTACAGATAATCGAGTGCATGATATAATTGGTAAACGCCATTTGCCCAACGGCTCCAAGGCGGCGGAAAAGCCCTTGTATTTTACCCGATTTATAGAGTAAAATAAGGGCAGATGCGTGCCCCATCACCAATAAAATGCGTTGGAAAGGATATATCAAATTGACCCAGTTAATAGATACTTTTTCCATTCGCGCCAAATTCGCTTCGAGCGTAGAAAAATGGATGAAACCGTAATACATCGAATATATCACCAATGGCAAACCAATACCATAACCTATTTTCAATACCTTCCAATAATCATCATTCGACCAACTACCCGTGAGAAAACCCCATTTAAAAAGGGCTAACCCCAACAACATCAAGGCGATACTGTCCCACAGTTCATAAGGCAAATATTTGGTTTGCCCATCAAAAGCCAAAGGACGAAGATAGCCGGCCACGGTACTGTAATCGGATTTCATTTTGGCAGTATTGGCTTTGGCATCTTCACGGTTGGGTATCATGGTTTTTTCTACTTCCCGCCACGTTGTCAAGGCTTTGGTTTGGGCATCGGTCAAGGTTTGATTGGCAGTTTGGGCTTTTGTAGCGTCCACATACGCAATTCTTTTGGCACGTAAATCTTGATAGAACACAGTACCTGTTGCAAAATCAATGACCGCCACGAGTGGCACTGCCCATACCAAATATTTTGCAGGAACATTGCGGAACAAATAAACAATCATACCGCATACGCCATAGAGATAAAGAATATCACCAATCCAAAGTATCAAATGGGCGTGAATCAGCCCAAATAATACGAGCCAAAACATACGGCGATAAAACAACTCATGAACTGATGTGCCTTTATCTTTTTTATTGGCAATAAAAAGTAATATCCCTGCGCCGAATATCATCCCAAACATTGCCCGCATTTTACCTTCAAAAATAATCCCGATGAATTCATACAGCCAAAAATTGGGATTGCTCGGGTCGTTTTTAAAGATTTCAAACGAATATTGCGCCATTGAAAACCCGGGGATATTCATCAGCAAAATGCCTAAAAGTGCAAAGCCTCGCAAGGCATCTAAGACTTTAAGGCGGTTGGTTTCTGCAACGGGAGCTGCTGTTGCAAAAGCAGTTTGTTCTTTGATTTCTATAGCTTCCATTTATTTCTATATTTAAAGTAGATTGGAACAGATTTTCAATTTTTTTAAGGTGTTTTAATTGTTAACAGTCGAGATGCGCGTTTCACAAGTGTCTGATAGCCAATGAATTAGAGAGCAAAAGCCATCCGTAAGAGCAAAATAAATGAAACCACTGAAGAAGAGTATAACGACAAAATAACCGATACTCAAGTAGGTAGAATTGGATAGTTGCTGTTTCATGATGTATGTTTTTTATTTGATTTTATAAAAAAAGGGGTTAACTTATTGAAATACTGAGGGGGTAAGTTGTCAGCCGCTTTGAAAGCAGCTGACAACTGCGATCTGTTATTTCTCCTTCACATCATCGTTGCCAATATCTCGAATGTCCAACCATTTGCCATTGCGCTTTTCCCAAATAGCCATGTATTTGCCAGTGTAAGTGACCTTTCCTTTGGCATCCTTCACAGTGGCTTTGCCAATTTCAGTTACCAATTTATCGTTGCCAAAGACCTCAGTTGTCTCGAAGGCAACATCACCTGCCTCTGGCTTTCTTTTTTCAAAATCTGCTTTAATGTCTTTTTCAATGGCAGCTTTGCCAGCCACAATAGGCTTGTTGGCTGGCAAAGAGACCGCATCATCAGCATAAAATGCCAAAATAGTGGCGACATCTCGCTTATTGGAAGCCGCCGCCCACTCATTTTCCAAGGCTTGGATTTCGGATTTCACCTTAGCCATATCGGGCTTACTTGCCATTTCTTTTGTTGACTCTACGGCTTTGGCGGCTGTGTCGGTAGCGGGTGCATTGCAACCCATTGTGAAAGTGAACAAGGTAATACAAAGTGCCATCAACTGAGGAATACGATTGTTTTTCATTTGGATAATGGTTTTTAATAATTTAAAATAAATGGATTTTAAAATGTGATAAATGTGGTGCTTTTAGCTCCATTGGCGCAAAGCGCCATCAAGCTGTAAGCATGACTGAGGGGTTAAAAACGAATGATGTTAGATGTTTTCGGATAAATTGTTTGAGGTCTTTTCTTTTTTCGTTTAAACAAATAAAAATCTTCGGGTGCAGAAGCGATATTGTTAGTGGGTGGTACATAATGCTTACATCTGGATGCAACTGCCAAAGGTACATAAGGCATTTCTCTTTGATTGGATTTAAAAATAGCTCCCATGCCGCAAGAGCATTTGGGCTTGATAGGCATTCCGTCATAGTCATAATGGTAGGTTTGGGCAACTCCTTGAACGCTTGAAAAAAGGATGAATATCAAGATGTTTGTTTTCATTTTTTTAAAGTTAATAGAGAAAGTGAAAAAAAGTGAACTCCATTTTTTATACTAAAATTCAGATTAACTTTTAAAAAGTACTCCCATAGTCATTAAGGAATTTTTAATTAACCGTGAGGGTACGACTTTCATTTGGATTCCTGTTTAATGATTCAAATATAGGTTTGATAAGTTTTCCCAACATCTCATTTGTACACCTCAATTGTGTCTTACCCACCTCATTTGTCTCATTTATGCACCAGATTTGTCTCATTCTTTTAAAAAAGTATAAAAAATGCGTTTTAAACCTGTAAAAAAGTCTAAAACGCATCAAGATTAGGTCAATAAATCTCTTGATTACGAAAGGTACGCCGAAGGCAATTTTCCAAACCGTTCCTTAAATTGGTCTGAAAAATATTGCACTTTTTGAATACCAATAGCTGCTGATGCGGCTTTTACGCTGCTCACATTGCGTTTTTCAAGCAATTGACGGGCGTGATTAAAGCGGATCTCTTGAAGATATTGATTGGGTGTCAAGCCCGTGAGTAATTGCAGGCGGCGGTAAAATTGCGCTCGGCTGATGTGCATTTCGTCGGCAATAAAATCAACTGATAAATTGTAATCGCCGATATGTTGTTGAATCGTTTTTTCTAAATCAGCAAGCCATACCCTATTTTCACTCGAAAGCTGATTTTTTTCATTTTTACTGAGGGGGGATGGAATGATTTCGGCTATCGGCTGTTTGTTGTATTTAAGCGCAACCAAATCCCCTTGCTGCATTTGTTTGCGAACTTGAGCATTGTATAGAAGGTTTTTTACCCGCGCAAACAACTCCTCTTCTTCAAATGGTTTTGTTAGATAATCATCTACTCCAATGCAGAGGGCTTTCAGACGGTCTTGCATTTCAGCCCTTGCTGTCAGCATCACAATGGGGATGGATTGTAGATTCTCGGCCGTTTTCAGTTTCTCTAATAATTGAAACCCGTCCATAAGAGGCATCATAATATCCGAGATAATCAAATCTGGCATTAATGACGAATCATTTTCAATTGCCTGTTCCCCATTATCTATTAATTTAAGGGCTTCTTGACCGTTTTCGGCGGTAATGACATTGTATTTATCGGATAAAATGAGTGTCAAATACGACCTTAAACTGGGATTGTCTTCAACTACTAAAATGGTAGGTTGTTCGATTTTTGAATCATTTTTATTACTTAATACTGAGGGGGTAATATCTTTAGTTTCAAGAATAACATCATCTTCTTCAGTTTCAACTAATTGTTCTTGTGGAAGCCCTAAAACCTCTCGTTTGGGCAGGTCGAGGGTAAAAGTTGCGCCCGTGCCTAACGTACTTTCAACGGTTAAGGTGCCGCCCAACACTTGCGCCAATTCTTTCGATAAAGCTAAGCCGATGCCTGTACCGCCTTCAACGGGGACGTCTGTTTGAGTGGTTTGATAAAAACGATTGAACACGTGGGGCAAATCGTCAGGATGAATACCACTACCCGTATCAGTCACTATTAATTGCCACGTGGAGGGGTCATGCGTGATTTTTATGGAAATAGTGCCATCTTTTGGCGTAAATTTCAGAGCATTTGTCAATAAATTATTGAAAATCCGTTCTACTTTTGGTTTATCGAGCATAAGACCTTTAGGCACATCAGTATCAAAGTTAAATATCAATTTTATATTCTTTTGTGTGGCATAAGACTCAAAAGTAGCGACAAGCCGCCGTAGGAAATTATAGGCATCGGTTGGCTCTTCGTGAACGGTCATTTTACCCGATTCCAATTTTGTTAAATCCAATATTTCATTCACCAAACCCAATAATTGCTTAGTGTGTTGCTTGGCAAGCGACACTAAAGTGAAATTTTTATTGTCCAATGTATTGCTTTTCAGTGCAGTACTGAGGGGCCCCAACATGAGCGTCAAAGGCGTGCGTAATTCATGGGAAACGTTGGCAAAAAAGCGGGTTTTGGCAGCGTCTAATTGGCGCAAAGCTTGGGATTGTTCTTCGATGATACGGTTTTGCTCTGCCAATTTCGCTTTGCTCCGTCTTTCACGTAAAAAAATAAAAGCCAATAAACTCAATAAAAGCAAGGTGATAAGAGTGGCGGCGAAAAATAAATTGCGCTCGGCGCTTTTTTGCACGAGCTCTTTTTCTCGACTCAATATATTTAGTTTAAGTTCGCTTTTACCTAAACCCTCTAACGAAGCACGTTCCCGCACGGCAGCAGCCGAATCCGAATAAAGTTTGTAATAAAATAAAGCTTTAGCGAAATCGCCTTTTTGCTCATATAATTCTGTCATATGTTCAAAAAAAGCTTCTTTATTTGTGTGATTGTAGCGGATAGCTAAGTCATTTGCCGTCGTAAAATAGGCGGTAGCGGCATCGTAATTTCCTTGTTTCATGGCAATAAAGCCCATCAGATTTTGGTTGAACCGATAGATATTGGTATGTTTCAAATGATATGTTTCGCATAATTTCAAACTTTCCAATATCTGAACTTCAGCTTCCTTATATTGTTTTCGGCGAATTAAGGCATTTCCCCTAAGCGAATAATAGCGATTGGTTAAAATTGGGTTCTTTAAAATGGGCAATAATTGCTTCATTTTTTCGAAATAGTAATCGCATGAATCTATCTTTTCCTTTGCACCATAGTGCCACATCAAATTTTCATAAATGCTAAAAAGCGCATCATTGTGGTCTAGTTTGCCGAAAGATTCATAGAGTTGTGCCGATTTTTCTAAAAATGAGACAAACGACAGCGGCATGTCATTTTTAAGAATACCTAAATATAAATCATAGAACAATCCTTTGCTTCTTAATAATTTAGCTTGTATTTCGGGTGCTTTTGGCGAGACAAGCGTCGATTCTCACTAATGCTTCCAACGCACCAAGGGGGAGTGAGATCCCTGCACGAACTATTTCCGCATCACGAGGATTCACGCGAATCAGGATTCGGCTATGCCTCTCACATTCG
>JANMYC010001050.1:0-1819 GCA_031381715.1 Saprospiraceae bacterium | reverse complement strand
TTGAAAAAACATACTTTTGTTTGCTGCTCAACGACTTATATGCTTTTTGAAACCCTACATATTTTCAAGAAACACGAATTACTCCAATTAATACACGAACCTGTCTGCCGACAGGCAGGTTTCACTCATTTACGTGTTGACAAATTGTATTATTTCACAAATAAATTGCCCTTTAGGGCAATTTAAGATACCTAAACCTGTCTGCCGACAGGCAGGTTGGTAAAATTCGTGTATTAATTAGAGTAATTCGTGTTCCTAAATTATTATGTAGGGTTTTAAAAACACTATGACTACCCCCTCAGTATCAAAGCAATTATTTACCCCACTTCCTCAATTGATTCAATAATGCGCTGAAATCTTTGGGCAGTTCCGTTTCAAAAGTCAGCATTTCGAGTGTTTTCGGGTGTTTAAACATGAGTTTTGAAGCGTGTAAAGTCGTTCGGCTCATGATGGGGCGTTCTTCCTCAAATTTTCCAATTTTAAAACTTTTAGCCTTTATTTCCGAAAGTTTTAATTCGCTTCTTCTGCCATACAGCGCATCCACTGCCAAAGGATAACCAATACTTTGAAAGTGTACCCTAATTTGGTGCGTTCTTCCCGTTTTGATATCCGCTTCAACTAAAGTAAAATATTTGAACTTTTCAACTGCCTTATAAAATGTCAGTGAATCTTTTCCTCTTTTGGCAACAACCATCTTACCCGCAACCGATGAATGCGGCGCAATGGGTTTATTTATTTCACCCTCATCCTGATGCAATACACCATCCAAAAGTGCCGTGTAGATTTTAGACGTTTCATGGTTTTCAAATTGAATGGACAAATGCCGATGTGCCACATCATTTTTAGCAAAAACAAGGATGCCCGACGTCTCTCTATCCAAACGATGCACAATATAGACTTTACCGTAAATCTTATTCAATTCAGCGTAAACACTGGGTTTAGCCGTATCAAATCTATCAGGAATGGTCAATAAATCAGCTGGTTTATTCACCACTATTATTTCGTCATCTTCAAAAACGATGGTAGGTTTCATATTCATTTCTTACTTTTTCAGCGCAAAGGTAAAAACATGCATAGAATATTTTGCTTTAAAATTAAAACTAAGCGGGTTTAAAAGAAAAAACCCGTGACATCCAACGGACTATCACGGGTTTCAACACAATTGTTTAACCACAAAATATTATAATTTGAAGTATGGCTTTTCATTCTTTCCGCCGCTTGTGATATTATCCAAGCGCGTTTTGAATTCCTTAGTCATCGTCATATCATTTTTTTTAGCATAAATCTCTTTTAAAGCTATTAAAGCATTTTGGTTATTAGCATCCATTGCTTCCGACTTTTGGAAATAAGGCAATGCCACATCAAATTCAGCAATCATCGCTTTAGTCATATCATCATATTTCTTTTGACCCGCTTTGCTCATATCACTTTCCACTTTTTTGATTTCCGCCGAAATTTTAGCCGCTTTATTGTAGTAAAAAGCACCTATTGAATACATAGCATCCGCATTTTTAGGGTCTTTCTCAAGCGTCTTTTTGTACCATTCCAAAGACTGGTCGCCATATTCAGCGGATTTAACTGGGTCTTTTTCTTTTTGAGCCAAATTGTCATACACATTACCCATTGTGAAATACAAAGTAACATTATTCGGCTCTCTTGTAATACCTTCTTTTAATCTTTCTAACAATTGATCCATTTGACCTTTTTCAAGGTAGTAGTTGATTTCGGTGAATAAAAGGGACGTTTCTTCCGGATATCTTTTTCTACCTGCTTCAAGTATTTTCAAAGCACCTTCTGGATCGCTCTTCTTCTTTAACTT
>JANMYC010001031.1:0-2895 GCA_031381715.1 Saprospiraceae bacterium | reverse complement strand
CTGCTTTGCAAAATAAAACCACAGGGCATTGGTATCAACTTTTGATTTACCCGAATGATAAAGAGAATTTTCAAGAAAGTTCTTGTACGGCTATGTTTGCTTACGCTATGACAATGGGTATGAAAATGAAGATTTTGAGTAAAAAGAAGTACCAACCCATTGTGGATTTGGCGTATCAAGGTCTTAAAAAATACAGTACAGCCGTTGTCGATGTTAAATATCTCACGCCTTCGCAAGTCTGTGGCGGTACGTGTATCGGGGGCAAAGAGTATTATTATAAACGAAAAATAACAACGGGAACGGGGTTTGGGATTGGTTCTTTTATTATGTTAGGGCTTGAATATGATAAAATGGGGAAATAAGTATCCCTCAGTATTTCTCTATAACAAAACCTAAAAATTAAGATATGGTCGATTTCAGTAAATATCCAAATTACTTTCATGAATTATTTTTGGATGGTCAACATTTGTATACTGTTACGAATATTGGGATAAATGATTTACTAAAAAAGCCTACTTCACTGTTAGGTAATACTTTTAGTGAGAACGTTTGGATTTTAGTAGCTAATCAAATAAGATTAATCCAATATAATAAAAACTTTCAAGTTGCAGCAGGTTTAGTCGGAAACAAAAAGCAAGTCTTTTTTTATTTTATTTTCCGTGTAAATCAGCAAGAGATTAGGGTATCTATTGAAAAAATAAACTGTAAAAGTTGTGATTGGGTGGGGTTTATAGCTAATCCTTTAGTTTCTGATAATTTTATTGGGGTTCCAGACAAACAAATGGTGTATGAAAAACTTAAAAATATAGATATGAAAAAATGCCCCGTTTGTAATAAAGAACTTGCAAGACCTGCAATTTGCATAATTTAAAATTTGATATTAAAATATGAAACGAAGAGAATTTGTCGCACTGAGCGCAACCACTTTGGGCATCATGCCCCTAACAGGTTTTGAATTATTCAACAATATGCCACCCGTAAAACCCGCATGGTTACTCGAACTTATAAAACTGAATGATAATGACATAACCACCAAGCCCGACCCGCGACAAATCAATGATATAGCTGATAAATCGTACGGCGCAATCTTAGATGACCAAGATATTCCAAATCCCTTGACAACGGGCAATGTGATATGGAAGTTGGCAATCGCACTTTCATGCCCCGAATCGGCTTTTTATCAATCAACAGAGGTGTTGAAAAAGATAGAAATGGGCGCGCACTATTTGCTCAAAGCACAACATCCTGACGGCACGATTGACCTTTTAAATTCCAATTTTCATTCGCCACCCGATACGGCTTTTAGCGTTGATAGAGTGGCACCCGCTTATCGTTTTTTAAACGTATCACAAAAAAAAGGCTCGGAAAAAGCCCTTTCTGATATGAAAACGTATCTGAAAAGGGCAGGGGAGGCGTTAATTGTTGGGGGTATTCACACGCCCAATCACCGTTGGGTGGTATCGGCGGCTTTGATGCAATTGAATGGCTTATTTCCCGATAAACGCTATATCAATCGAGCAGAAGAATGGTTATTGGAGCATATTGACTTGGATGCCGATGGGCAATATACCGAAAAAAGCACGGGCGGCTATACGCCTTTGGTCAATCGGATGATTATTACCATGTCAAAAGGTTTGAAAAAGCCTGAATTATTGGAATATGTGCGTAAAAGTTTGACAATGACCATGTATTACGTGCATCCCAACGGCGAAGTCGTCACGGAGTCGTCGAACAGACAAGATAAAGGCACAATTGGTTTTTTGAATGGCTATTATTATGCATATCGCTACTTGGCTTTATTAGATAAAAACGGAGAATTTGCCGCCATGTGCCGTTTGATTGAAAAGACCGCTTTCCCGCAAACGCTCGGTAATCTTGATGCTTTTTTAGAAGACCCGACCCTTTGGCAGGAATTGCCCGCCAGCAAACCCGTGCCGACAAGTTATGCAAAAGCCTTTCCATTGTCGGGTGCGGCACGTATTCGCAGAGACAATTGGGATACCAGTTTGTTTACCAATAATCCAGGTTTTTTGACCTTTCACAAAGGCGATTGTGTTTTGCAAGCGATGCGCGTTGTGGCTTCTTTCTTCGGAAAAGGGCAATTTCAAACGATAGATATTAAAAAAGAAGGTGAAACATGGGTCTTATCCAGCAAATTAGAAGGACCTTATTATCAACCCTATCCGAAAGACCAAATTGACCCGACTGGCGATTTGAGTAAAATGCCGCGCACCAACCGCCCTAGAAGCGAGGTACAATACCTTGAAACCATCATTAAAATCACAGAAACCACAGGCGGTATCGTTGTAGATTTTGATATGCACGGTACTGAGGGGGTACCTGTCACGCTCGAATTGGTGTTCAGACAAGGCGGCACATTCACAGGCGTTCAGGCCCACGCCACTAAGTCCAATGCCTATTTTTTAAAAGAAAACAAAGGCACTTACACGCTCGGAAAAGATACGATTCAATTTAGTTCAGGCAGAATGGAACACAAAGGCATTTTACTGAGGGGGGGCTTGCCTGCGATGGATGCGCCGACGGTTTATTTGACGGGGTTTACGCCGTTTGTGCATCGGGTTATGTTGAGTTAAATTAGGAGAGAATTATAAAAGTGCAGTGGCGGTTTTGCATATTTGTGCGGTGACCATTATCATACTTACACACTATTCAATTCAAAGAGAAACTTCTTCATTTGGAAAAGCTTATGAGACAAAGAATTTTTATTTTAATCTTTTTGTTAATTTCTGTTACTTCTTACGGACAACGATATTATTCAGTTGACATACTAAAAAAGGCAGACAGTATAATGCAAGCTACAGTCGGAGAAAGAATATTTAAACAATATTTCCAGTATGATTCGTCCTCCTATTTTGAATTCAAAGGTTTTTTTGG
>JANMYC010000995.1:0-2624 GCA_031381715.1 Saprospiraceae bacterium | reverse complement strand
GTAGCGTTATTAAAAGGAGTGGTCAGACTTGCCGAACCAACGGCTGAGGTTAACTGAACGGTATTTCCATCCCTCAAATATTTGCGAAAAGTGCTATTCAAGTAATCATTGCGCATTGCACTCGCCTGTCCTGCGGAGAATCTGCTGCTGCATTTGGTGTAATAACCCATCAGATTCGTTTCATCTGGATTCAAGGCAATACAAGTCGGATCTTTTGCAATGCCATTATACGCGCATGGATTATTGGGATTATTCCAATCGGTACCGTTTGTGAAACCAAAATTATAATCGGGTGGCGTATCACAAAAGCCATCACCAGCCGTACTGCAATTGGCATCAGCGCCCGTGCGGACTGCATTTTCAACGGCAAAAAACCGTCCATTGCAATCTACTGATTTGGGTGCGCAAGGTTTTGAGCTGGTGGGTGTAAATGGAGCGCATTCAAAACCATTAAAAGTATGCGGTAGAGAGAAAAAATGCCCTACTTCGTGCTCAATTGTACTCGAAGCCTCGCGTGAAACTTCGTCAGAACGCACTACAATCCAATCAACTGAAAAAGGGGCATCAGTAGTAAAAAAGCGATTTTGATAATAAGCCAAAGTTGTTGAATTGGGATTACTGGCATCACCGACAGAACCACAGATAAAGATGTTTAGAGCATCTGACTTTTTTGCCGCTTTTGCTATTTCACCACCCTCAAATGAAGAAGGCGTACTGAATAAAACTGCATTTTGAATATTATTGAGGTATTTTATGTAAAATTGGAGTTCTAAACCATTAGCATTGTATGTTTTATTCCATTGGTCAATCATATCCAGTAGTTTAGCTTCACTCACTCTCCCCGTTCCGTCCGCACGAGCAACCAAATGAAAGCAAACGGGCACGTATGAAACGGCTCCCCTTGTTTCTAAAATGCTGCTGTGCTGCGTACGCAAAGCCATCATATTATCAAAAAGTACGTGCAAATCTTCTACCGAAGTAGCACAATTAATTGGACGAACCTCATTTTGAGCTTTTATACTGAGGGGGTATAGAAGAAGCCATAAAAGCGGGATAAGTATTGTCTGACGCATGTTCATAAAATGTTTGTAGGGACATGATACAACATCATGCCCCTACAAATTTACTCGCCCGAAGTGCTTAAAAGCAACTTAAGTTTCATATATATTTTATCGTTAAGTAGTTGGGCAAAAATAAACATGGTTTTCTTTTTAAGTCGGCTCTTAAAATGGAATGAAAATCTCCGCTCTGCTCCGTTTTATTCCATTTTAAGCCCGACAGAAAACCATATTTATTTTTATACGCCTATCTATCAACGATTTACGATAATTTTTTTATTTAGAACACCCTTTTCAGATTCAATAGTCAGAATATAAAGCCCTTGATTGAGTTCTGAAATATCCAATAATTGGGCGTTTAAACCTGAATTAAATTGCGTTTTACTGGTTTTCACCACTTGTCCAGCAATATTTGTCCATCTTAAGTTAGCCTCAAATGCATTTTCAGAAGACAATCTCAACTCTACTTGAGCCGATTGTGAAACTGGATTAGGGGATACCGTAAACGCCTCAATACCTTGAATTTCATTTACGCTATTAGCTGTACCCGTCGTGAATTTATTTTCAACGGTAAAATTAGTGCCCGTCACATAAGTGCCAAAAGCACGAACACGCCAATAATAGACTCTGTTAGTACTTAAAAATGTACCGCCAGTATTAGCGTTTGATACGTTGATATTGGAGTTATAGACCACAAACCGCTTAACATTCGCTGCAAAACTGGCAAACGTGCTGACTTCAAAAACATAACCATAAGCTCCAGTGACATCGCTCCAATCAAAAGAAATATTATTAAATGCAGCCGTTGTCCCATTATTAGCGGGCACTTGCAAATTAGCCTCACCGATTGGAGCCGTTGGTTGTGGCACATTTCCATTCCTTAGGTATCTTCTCCCCACCGTATTCGCATAATCACTTTTCATAGCCGTGACTTGATTTGGAGAAAATTTATTTGCACAACCAATAAAATAACCCATTATATTGGTTTCATCAGGGTTAATAGCAATGCACGTTGGGTCTTTTGCAATTCCGTTATATACGCACGGATTGTTGTTATTATTCCAATCAGAGCCGCGTGTAATACCGAAATTGTAATCAGGTTCGGTATCGCAAAAGCCATCGCCCGCAGTAGTGCAGTTAGCATCTGAACCCGTTCTCGCCGCTTTTTCAACTACATAATTTCTACCATTTAGGTTAATAGCGGTGGGTGCGCACGGTGATGCCGTTGTGGGCTTGAATGGAGTACCTTCAAAACCGTTAAATGTATGTGGTAAAGTGAAAAAATGCCCCACTTCATGTTCCACGGTACTTGAATTCTCCCTTGAAGCCTCCAACAAACGCATGACTATCCAATCGGCAGCGTATGGTGCATCATCGGATGAAAAACGATTGAGGTAATATGCTAAAGTTACCGAACTTGGGTCAGTACCATCGTCTGCAGTACCACAAATGAAAACATTCATCGCGTCGGCCTTTTTAACAATAAAAGACCTATTGGCGCCACTTAATGCACGAGGCGTATTGTAAAGCGCATCATTGTCCACATAATTGAGATATTTAATATAA
>JANMYC010000968.1:0-1865 GCA_031381715.1 Saprospiraceae bacterium | reverse complement strand
TGCCATTTTACAAGCAAAAGAACGTAAAATGTGCTTGTGTACAGGTATGCTCGCGCCTTCAAAAAATGAAGAATTGCGTATGAAACTTGACCTTAGCAATCAAATTATTAATAATAAAAAAGTAGAGAAAAAAGCCATTTTGCAAACAACCGCTCAAGCTGTTGCAAAACCTGTGGAAGAATATAAAGAGTTCAAAACCGTGCGTTTTGCTACGGATTTCTTTTAATGTAGAGCGGAACTCCAGTTCCGTTAAAAAATAAAAACGGAACTGGAGTTCCTATTTAACCTATGAAAGAATTAATTGAAGAGCTCAATGCTTTAATCGAAACAACAACTAAAGTATGGGGTGCCATTCCTAAATCCAGTTGGTTTTATAAGCCACAACCTGAAAAATGGTCGAAATCGGAGGTTGCAGGGCATTTGGTGGATTCAGCCATGAATAATATTCAGCGTTTCATCCGTGCACAATACGAAGATGCGCCCAATCTTTTTTACAATCAAAATGAGTGGGTTCGCTTGAACCATTACGAAACCGTTGAAAAAGAAGATTTGATTCTCCTGTGGTCATTGCTCAATCGCCAAATCAGCCGCATTTTTAAAAATATTCCAACCGAAAATCTCGAATTACCTTGTCATTTTAAAGTAGATGGTCAATTACAAATCGTAACTTTGCGGTATGTCATTGAGGATTATGTGGCGCATTTGAAGCATCATTTGGGGCAGATTACTGAGGGGTAGGTCTTTTTAATATTAATATTTAAATTATGAAAACATCTATACACTTTTTTTTGATTGTACTGAATTTGTTATTTTCAATTCAATTAAAAGCACAAAAAAGAGACACTTCTATATATAAAGTTTTGGGTAAAAATGGCGATTCACTCGAGGTATATGAAGTTAATCCTCAATTCCCTGGAGGAACACAAGAATTGTTTAAATTTTTAGCCAATAATATCCGATATCCTGCTAATGCAAAGAAAAATGGAGCAAAAGGCATAGTATATATATCTTTTAAAGTTGATATTGATGGAAGTATTAAAAATGTCATGTCAAAGAAAATCGATAAATATTGTTTCAGCACTCCAAAAGAACGAAAAAAAGAGGAGAAATTACCTGATACTGTTTATCAAGAACTTATAGACGAATGTATTAGACTTATAAAATCTATGCCTAAATGGTTACCAGGTATTCAACAGGGAAAACCTGTGGGTGTTGTTTTTACTCTACCCATAAAATTTAAGTTAGATTGAAATTTAGATTACCAAACTTTTGAAGTTATATTACTGAGGGGTAGGTTTTAATAAATTTTGAAATGATAACAAATGGAATTATAGAAAAGCTTATCAATATTACAATTGACCAAGCTGAATTCTTTTTAAAAGATGCTAAAGAGTTTTATCCATTTGCAACAGTTTACACTAATGATGCAGAATTTAAACCTGTTTCAATAAACTCAGAAGAGAATAATCCAAAGTCGAATATAGTTTTAGAAGAGCTTGAAAAAGAGATTATTGCAGAGTTCAGAAAAGGAGATTATTTAGCTGTTGCCTTAGGTTCTGATGTGTATTTAAATATTGAAAATAGGAAAGTAACTGCAATTGAAATAAAATACGCAGATGCGGGTGAATCTATAAATGTCTATATACCATATTATTTCACTGAAAATAACGAACTTATTTTAGAAGATTCTTTTACTCAATTAGGGACTTTTAAATTAAAATAGTTGCTTGATTTTCAATAAATTATATTTAAAGAAAATATAGAGTAGTACATTTTTACTTTATGTCTAATTTTTTAGGCAGATTACTGAGGGGTAGGTTTAAATTCTTTAAAGACACGATTAGTCTTAAACCTTAATATTTATG
>JANMYC010000963.1:0-2270 GCA_031381715.1 Saprospiraceae bacterium | reverse complement strand
TTGAAAAACGGCTTTAAAACCGATGCCAAATTTGCCAATTTTAGGCGTTTCACCACCATTTTTAGTAGAATCACCGATGGCAGTGATGGCGTTGATATGCCCCACATTTTGAGTATCAAAAGGCGACGTGACCGTGAAATGTGTCGTACCGTTGTGAATAAAATAAAGCCCGCTTTTACGCAATAAAAACTGCACGGAAGTCGCCCCCACATCATCCGCATTTTGCAATAATTCATAGACAAAATGCGCTTTTTCCGAATATTTTTCGACAATACTCGCCCTAATCCCCCGCATAGAAGGCTTATTGAGCAACCGCACCGAATCCTCTCGGTCTTGTGCTAATTGGTGGAAGTGGGTGAGATTGAGCAATGTTATTTTAAATTTACTTACATTTGTTAAGATTGAGTTGAATTAGAGACTATGGATTTGTGAAGTTTTTAATTCCGATAAAGCCATAATTTTAATATCAAAACTGAAAAAGCATGATTTAATGCAAAACTAAAAATTTTGAGCATTAAATTAGGTGGAGTTTTATCCAGTTTGCACATTAAAAACCAGGGTAATATTAAAACACTATTTAAAGCAATAAATACGGAATTGAGACAACGTAAAAGTTAATGTTAGAACACTGATAAAGCTATTTCTTACATATTTAAAAACATTAATTAATCTAAATAGACACCGTTTTTTATCGTTTGTTGTTATTATAATGGCGGTTGTTTGAAATAACAGAGTAATTCTGTAATTTTCGGTTATATTATGTTTTTTATTTTATGTTTATTACGGTTATTGCAGTTTAATCTTCAATTTATTAAAATATTGTTACAAAATTCCCTAAAATCAAAACTATAGAAAGTTAGCTAAACATTTTTGAGTTCGGAATTACTATATTCTTCTTATAGTTTTCTTTTGTTTTTACTAAAATGAAAAAATATCACTTAAAACTGTTTTCATTTTAATAAAAGCGACATTAATAATAAAGTGCGTATCATATTGAACACAACAGTTACTTTTTTTGATTAAAGAAACTATAGATTGTCATTATTGTTTTGATATAACAGGAGATGCTTTTTAATGATAATTAAGCACTTTTTCGTTATTTTTTAGAGCCGACTTAAAAAGATAGCAGTGTTTATTTTAGCTCAAATATTTAATATAGAATATATTACGTGATATCACATTCTAAACCTAATGAATCAATTCTAAAAAAACAACACAAGTGATTGAAAATATAGAAGATTTAAACCTTTTAATTTAAAATCACGACAACGCTAAATAAATGAAGATCTACAAAACAGTTATTATCAACCATGATGCGGACACAATTGATGCATTAAAGAAAATCATTGGAGAAACTCATCCCGACGTCAAAATCGTAGCTGAAGCCAACACAACGGATAAAGCTAAGGAAATGCTTATGAAGCATAAACCCGAAATCGCTATTCTGGGCGTTGAACTTACGAAGGGCACATCCTTTGATATTTTGGAGGAAATGAAATCAAAACAAGGCTTTGATTTTGAAATCATTTTTGTATCCCTTTATCGACGCTATGAATACGCCACACGGGCACTTGATTTTTATTCTTTGGCTATATTGACTATACCTATTGACCCTGTAATGCTGGACGTGGCGATTGTAAAGGCGAAAGAAAAGCACGCAAAAAAAAGCTATATTGAGCAACAACTGGCAAAGCTAAGAGAAATCAATGAGCGCAATAACCCAATCATCATCCCGACTGCCAATCACAATAAAGTAGCAGTTTCAGTTTCAGATATTACCCATTTCAAGGCTGAAGGTCAGACTACAGTAGTATATCTGAATGACGGTTCAACTTTAACTGCTTTTTGCATTTTAGGGTATTTCAAAAACATTCTTGCGGAAAAACATGATTTCTACCTTGTGCACAAGAGCATATTCGTTAATGTCGCTCAAGTTAAAGCTTTTAGATACAATCATTTAGAGATTACTTTGAAAAACGGAAAAAAACTTACCGCTTCTCAACGATACGGTAAAGACTTTAAAAAGTATTGGGAGGAATCTAATGTGGGTAAAAACGGGCTTTGGAAAGAATTGAGTAACCCAACGTAAACGAATCGAAAAAGGGTTCTTTATTTCTTAAAATAACAGTTATATCGCATACCGTAAAAAAGGTAAGGATAGCTTAAGTTTTTCACTTGTTATTAAAAAAGCGTCGCCTGTTGGTGCGTTGTTAATGTTGAAAAGGAATGTGACTATATTTGTAATGTCAAATGTGATACACATTAATTTA
>JANMYC010000953.1:0-2117 GCA_031381715.1 Saprospiraceae bacterium | reverse complement strand
TATGATGACAGTGCCAGGCATCATAAAAAACGCAGCGGGTATTGAGATTTTTACAGGCGTTCGGTATGTAGATTATACTTTTACGGATACCCTTAATTTAAAAGAACCCGGTAAGGCATTAAGTAGCACCATTCAAGGATTAGCTATTTTTGATATTTATACGACCATTGAGGTGCCTATTGTGCATGAACATTTGTGTAATCATATACAGCCTCAAGCAGATGCAAGACCTATTGCCTGCCTTAGCCCTGCCACTTCCATTCAATCAAGTGTGTATAAACCCTTTCATTTGTTTAAAGTGGAGTCGTGGCAATCCTTTTTTACGGGTTTTGATAATTTTGTAGAACCACCTTATCCCATTTATCTAGTCCCTTTTTTCCTTTCGGAGGGAATTGTTGTGTACTATACCATCATTGATGATGGCACAAATGATGTACCTGCCACTTTAGAAACATTGGCACAAACAATATTTAATAATAGAAAAGAAGCAGGTGACCACTGGTGTAGTAATGGAGAGATTGTCTATAATGATGATATTGGTATTTTTATTTGTAATGCCATTAGGCATGTAGATGTCCTTTTACCGATTAAGAAATAGACCTGCCCAGTAGGTGGGATTTGCTGTTTGTTTATCGGTCGTTTTTAAATAATCTAACTTAGCTTGGTGTAAAGCCATGGCTGGATTATTATTAAGCCTTAATTGCTTATAAAACGCACTTAAAATATCTGAAGAACTGGCGTTGTCTATTTTCCAAAGCGAAGCAATGACATTAGGTATGCCAGATTGCAGAAAGGAACGGGAGAGGGAATAAGTCCCTTCTCCTGCTTCTATTTTACCCTCTGCAGTTTGGCAAGCAGATAAAACAAGTAATTTAACTGTTGATTGAATGCGGTTTAATTCGACATCATTTAAAGCTTCTTTGTGCTTGGGGGCAAAATATATCTTATTTTCTTCTCTATTTAACGGATTACTCGAAGCGTGTAAAGCAAGATGTATAATATCGAATGAGTTTTGACTTTTTAGAAAAATTTTCTTTGTACAATTACTGCCCATAAAAGTTGTCAAATTTTTACCATAATTCTCTTGCAGCATGTCGATTTCTTTTGAAGAATAAGGCAACTCATTGGTATTCGGATTGTAAGTAAAGGCTGCAATTTTTGGATTTTGAGGTAAGTCACTTTGTGCATTACTTTGATACATTTTATAGGACGATGTATAAGTAAATGTATAGTTATTGATAGCATACGCCAATTTATCGTAAGTGGTATCCGTATTCACATTCGGTATGACCAATGCTTCAAAAGGCAATAGTGCTAAAGTATTATCTGTTACGATTATCAATTCTTTTTGACTTTTTCTAACAGTGATTCCTTCGGAAAAAGAATCAGGTATATTCCTCAATAGATTGTTATAAAGTTCGATAGCAAGCGTTTTATAGGTTTTCCCTAAACCTGTTTTATTAGAAGTAATTAAATCCCTAAAACCATATATTTTAGGGTTTAAAACTTTAGCACCTTCAAAGGACTGAAAATCACAAGCCGTTTTACTGATTAAAATCCTATACGTTTTATTTGGTGTCAAACTGAAATTTACCAGCACTTGCGTGGGTTTTAATGTCGCTTGTATGTCTTTTAAGGTAGGACTCGGTTGGAGAATCTTAGATTTGAAATAATCGGGATTGCGTTGTTCCAATTGTGTATATACCTGTTCCAATTCATGGATTAAAGCCAATTGATTATCTCTATTTTTATCCTTCGCAATATTTAATTCAGATTTGATAAAACGAATTCTATCTATAAGTTCTTTAATACCCTTATCCACTTTAGTATCCTCTCTATTTCTAAATAATAAGACCGATTTAAACCGCTCCGATAATTTAAACCCAAATTCAAGGTATTCTTTGTTTTTTGTCGCTCTGTACAACAAAAAGGTTGTTTGCATAGCCAAGGCATAGTCTTTTGCCCCGTATTCTTTTTGATATGAAATTAAAGTTTCATCATTAGCTAAGACCAAAGACTCAAATATTAGACTGTCCGTTGTTCTGGAAATCTCATAGGCTATATTAAGTGCATTTAAATCATTTTGAGCTTTATATTTATTATTAAAAATATTTATT
>JANMYC010000941.1:0-6468 GCA_031381715.1 Saprospiraceae bacterium | reverse complement strand
TAAAAAAATAGTGTCGCATTGTAAGGAATATGGTTTTGTTTACCAATCAAGTGAGGTATATGACGGATTAAGTGCGGTATATGATTATGGTCCATATGGTGTTTTATTGAAAAATAATATTAAAAGCTATTGGTGGCGCAGCATGGTGCAATTACACGCCAATATCGTGGGGATTGATGCGTCCATTTTTATGCACCCTAAAACGTGGAAAGCCTCTGGTCACGTAGATGCTTTTAATGATCCTTTGGTGGATAATAAAGATTCAAAAAAACGTTACCGTGCCGATGTGCTGATTGAAAGTGTGGTTGATAAGCTACAAGATAAAATCAACAAAGAAGTTGAAAAAGCAGCGAAACGCTTCGGTGAGACTTTCGATGAAAAAATGTATCGTGAAACCAATCCACGTTGCGCTGAATATGCTCAAAAAGCAGTTACCATTGAAAAGCAATTGGCTGATTTTATGAAAGAAGGCGATATGGCGGGTTTGAAAAACATGATTGATGAGCTTGAAATTGCTGACCCTGAAACTGGTAGCCGCAATTGGACAGAAGTACGTCAATTTAATTTGATGTTCAATACTCAGTTGGGCAATATCGCAGGGGAAGAAGGTAAATTATACCTTCGCCCTGAGACTGCACAAGGGATATTTGTGAATTTTATCAATGTTCAGCGTTCTACTCGTCAAAAAATACCGTTTGGTATTGCTCAAATTGGTAAGGCTTTTAGAAATGAAATCGTCGCTCGTCAGTTCATTTTCCGTATGCGCGAGTTTGAGCAAATGGAAATGCAATTTTTTATTCGCCCTGGCACTCAAAAAGAGTGGTATGCAAAATGGAAAGAACTACGCATGAATTGGCATTTGGCTTTGGGTACCCCTCAGTCAAAATTGAAATTTAAAGACCATGATAACTTGGCGCATTATGCAGATGCTGCGGTTGATGTGCAATTTGAGTTCCCTTTTGGTTTTAAAGAGTTAGAAGGCATTCATAGCCGTACTGATTTTGATTTGAGTAGCCATGAAAAGCTTTCTGGTAAAAAATTACAGTACTTCGACCCAGAGTTGAATGAAAGCTATGTGCCTTTTGTAGTAGAAACATCCATTGGCGCTGACCGTATGTTCCTTGCCATGATGTCTATGGCTTACACCGAGGAAACAGTCCCAGATGCGCAAGGCGAAGATGCTTCACGAATTGTGTTAAAATTGCACCCTGCACTCGCGCCTGTGAAATGTGCCGTTTTACCGTTATTAAAAAACAAAGAAGAGTTGACGAATGTAGCGACTGATATTTTTAATAAATTGAAGTTTTCGGTTGAGTGTCAATACGATGAAAAAGATGCTATCGGTCGCCGCTACCGCCGTCAAGATGCCATCGGGACGCCTTTTTGCGTAACTGTGGATTTCCAAACTCTGGAGGACAATACCGTAACCATCAGAGATAGAGACACCTTAAAACAAGAGCGCATCAAAATTGAAGATATTGAGCGCATCGTGGTTGAAAAAACGGATATGAAAAACTTATTGCTGAAATTATAGCCGAGATATATTATTAGAGGATAAGGCGTGAAACAAATAATCCCTCTTCGATGAATGTATCGAAGAGGGATTTTTCATTACACCCCTCAGTATATGTAGACTATAATTAAGCTTTTATGCGATTTTTACTAAGTCTCGACGTTTTGAGCGTACCGCCATTGACATTCAAAAGGCGGATGATATAAATCCCTTCTGGAAAATCATTGATATAGTATTTTGTCCCTTCTACAGCCTTGAAACTCCGCATTTGGCGACCAATAATATTGTAAACAACAATTTTATCCACATTAGGATTATCCGTAATCATAAAATAATCAATGGCTGGATTGGGATAAATGCTGATATTAGTATCACTTTTTACATCCTTTGTCCTTGTAGTTGTTGAAAAAGAGAATTTACCAGTAACCGTATTGGTTTCATTACCTACTTCAAAAACCTTGATTTCAACATTGGCCGAACCCGCTTTTTTATCAGGGCGGATATAAACATCCATATTGCTTGTTGCACCAGCTAATAGTTCAATAGCGTCAGGTGGGCTATTGGTAGCGGCTGACCAACATTGGTTTTTGTCACAGACTAAACAAGCCCAACCAGCGGTAATGCTGGAAATGGTTCGTGTCCAAGAGAATTTTTTTGTTTGCCCAGATGTGTTTTTGATAGTTGCTTTGGCTCTTATCTCAAACGAATCTGGGTTCACCGTGGATTTGATATCCTGTGGTGTGATGGTGACTGTTATCTGAGCAATACTGCTCATTGTAGCCACTAATAGTATTAAAATAAGTAAAGAATATTTCATGTAGATATTATTTCATTTAACTAAATTACAAAATTAAGACTTTTTACTTTTAATAACCCGTTAAAACTGTTAAAAGTTGCCTCGCTATGTCATTATGGTGTTAAAATACTATTAAAATTATTGAAAACCTGCGCTTTCAATTTTTCGAGGGGCACGTTTAGAATTAATGCTGCTTGTTCATACACCATTTTAATATCCAGATCGCTACCATCGGTTTCAAAAAAAAGCTGATTTATCGGAATTTGAGTAACAGCCTTATAAGCATTGTCATTATTTTTTAGAACATTTGTTCCAATTGATATAAAAAAACCATGCTTTATCAGTTCTATTAAAATTATTTCATTTTGATTAAAGCCATGAATGATGAGTGGGACATTTGGGCGCATGCGTTTTTTTACAGCAATTATTTCATTAAATGCTTTGACGCAATGAATAATTATGGGCTTAGATTTTTTTTCAGCCAGCCGCATTTGTTCCTCAAATATTTGGGTTTGGAACTCTAAGGACTCACCTTTTAACCTATCCAAACCACATTCACCAAGTGCTATAATATATTGATTATCAATTAGTTCAGAAATTTTAACTAAATCTGATTCAGCATTTTCTTTTGTTAAATACCAAGGGTGCAACCCCACCGAACCATACATTTTTTCATTTAAAAATGCAGCATCAAAACCTGACCAATCATCTTTTTGAGTGAAATTCAGAACGGAAATTGCGTCTGGTACATTTGTTCTAAAATGTGTGTGGATGTCAATAAAAGGAATCATTTTAATTAACTGTAAGCTTTTAACTGTGAACTGTATTACTTACTCAAAACTCAAAACTGGGTACTCAAAACTCGTCTAATACTGAGGGGGTAATTGTTTCAAAAATATCGTAATTTTGCGTCATGGTTTCTACAGAGATAAATATAAAAAAAGATATTCGTTTGCTCACCAAGGAGCAGATAGAAGAAATAGTCATTAGCCTGGGTGAAAAAAAGTTTAGAGCAGGTCAAATATACGAATGGTTATGGAAACGCTCCGCTACTTCTTTTGAGGAAATGACTAATCTCTCTCAAAGTTTTCGGCAATTGCTTGGGGATAACTTTTTGATACGCCCAATTTTTGAAGATAAAGTGCAGCGAAGTGACGATGGCACTATCAAGGGACGATATAGATTGCACGACGGGCACTTGATTGAAGCAGTTTTGATTCCAGTTCCCGTTGATAATCGTTTTACGGTGTGTGTATCCACGCAAGTGGGGTGCAGTTTGACTTGTACTTTCTGTGCGACAGGCAGAATGGGGCGCATCCGTAACCTCGATGCAGGTGAAATTTATGACCAAGTGGTGGCAATTAACCGCCACTCTTTAGCCACTTTTGGGCATCCATTGACCAATATAGTGTACATGGGCATGGGTGAGCCTTTGCTGACGTACGCTAATGTGATGAAAAGTGTGGAGCTGATTACTGAGGGGTTGACATTTTCACCCAAACGCATTACAGTTTCGACTGCGGGTATCGCCAAAATGATCAAAAAACTGGCGGATGATAACGTGAAATTTAATTTGGCTCTCTCGCTTCATGCAGCGGATGATGAAAAGCGCAATAAAATTATGCCCATCAATGAGCATAATAATTTGGATGTATTGGTTCAAGCATTGGATTATTTTTATAAAAAAACCAAAAATCGAATCACTTTTGAATACATCACTTTTCAAAATTTTAATGATACGCTTCAAGATGCAGCGAATTTGGTAAAGATTTGTAAACGAATACCCGCGCGAGTGAATATTATTGAGTACAATCCCATTGATAATGCGCCGTTTATGAAATCTGCGGAAGAAAATATTGATAAATTTGCTCAATATTTGAGTGATAATGGTGTGGCTGTGACGGTGCGGAAGAGTAGAGGAAAAGATATAGATGCGGCTTGTGGGCAATTGGCGAATAAGGGTTAGTTGCGCGGAACTCCAGTTCCGCTAATACAAAAAAGCCGAGTGAAAACAAGTCACTCGGCTTTTTTAATGCTTTTTAAAAGCATTTTAATCAATAATAAATACATCGAATTTCACTGATTCTACAATCGGGTAGCCACTTTTAGGGTGTGATTGCTTCAGAATGATGTCAATATATTTAGTTAATTGCTTTTTATGGTCTTCAGGTTCAGCTTTTGAAGTGTTAAAAACCGCCTTTACGAAACCTTTTTCTCCTGGTTGAATGGTAGTACGCGTCCAATCAATTTCAGTACACTCGCAACCTGAGCAGATTTCGATATCCATGGGCGCAGTGCCCGTATTGGTGAATTCGTAGGTGTAAGTAGGTTTTTCACCCGTTTTCACTTTTCCAAAATTGGTAAATTTGGAGCCAAAAGTCATGATTGGCATAATGAGTGCAGGCGTTGCTTCTTTTTTAACGGCTTCAGTTTTTTTAGCAGTGGTAGAAACTTTAGCTGCGGGCTTTTTTACGGGCGCTTTTTTGACAGTTGAAGTTTTAGTAGTAGCAGTCGTCGTTTGAGCCATTAAGCCTAAAGGCATGATTAAAGCGAAAGCAAAAAGGCATTTTAAGATATTATTCTTCATATTTTTAAATCGTTTTTAATTTTAAAATTTACAAAAATGGTTGTGTTAATTTCGTGCCATAAGTAGGTGGGCTAAAATAATCGACAATTTCTTTTTTAACGCCTACTTAGTTTATTTGACGTTACAAAAATAAAAAAGTGACGAGAGACAAGCACGTTTTTAATAAAACTTTAACTTGTCTTTCGTCACTTATATTTTAACTGACACCAAATTTAAAATCTAATGTTTAAAAATCTAGTTTCTAAAATCTAATTTTTAGTGGTTATGACCACCTGTACCGTGTACATGACCATGAGCCAATTCTTCAGCAGTCGCTTCACGAACTGATTCAATATGACCTGTAAAATATAAATTCACACCAGCCATTGGGTGATTGAAGTCTATTTTAACAGTTTCTGGTGTTACTTCTACAATTAAGCCTTGCATTGGATTGCCATTTTCATCTTGCAAAGGCAATACTTCGCCTTCAATGAAAATTTCGTCAGGATTGACTTCACCTAAATTGAAAGCCGCTTTAGGGATTTCGTTTACGCCCTCTTCATCATACTCGCCATATGCTTGAGCCGCTGGAATACCAAAAGCAAAGTCATCACCCGCTTTTTTTCCGGCTAAATATTCTTCAAAAAGAGGAATCATCATGCCGATTCCGTGAATATAACCCAATGGCTCACCCCCCTCAGTACTTTCAATCAATTGACCCGAAGCTTCTCCTTCGCGCAGAGTGTAGTGGCAGAGAACCACTGTATTATTACTAATAATCATTAAAATTGAATTAAAATTTGAATATTTATGGTTTGTGAGGCGCAAAGTTACGATTAATAAATAGGGGTATCACTAATTATTCTCTATTTTTTACGGCAATTTAATTTTTTTCTCACTTAAATAACTATTTTTGCACTGTCGAAGGGGAGTTAGCTCAGTTGGTAGAGCGCTTGCATGGCATGCAAGAGGTCATCGGTTCGACCCCGTTACTCTCCACCTTACTTGTAAGTTATTGATTATCAATATTTTATAAGGTCATTAAAATAAAGTCGTTAAAAAGGGAGGCTATCGGTGAAAACTTTACACTGCATGGCTAAAAAAACTTTGTTCCCTGATGGCGAAATACGCCTATATCCATTTTTGATTGAGGATAGGACACTTGACAGAAAATGGGAAGTTAAATGGAAATATAGAGGGCGTAAAAAGCACCTTCCTGTGCCTCATCATTCTACCTTGGATGCTCGAAATAAAGCAGCTGAAGAACTTATCAATAGAATAAAAGCCAATCCAGCGGATCCGACAATCCGCCGTAAAGACCCTGTGGGCACGGCTCAAACTGAGCAATTATTTCAAAAATTAAAGGAGCGGAGTAATCGATTAGGGGATAAAAGTGTATCGAGTTACACTTCGCACATCAGGAATCTTGATGCTTTTTGTAAAAAGAATGGTTTTAAATCGGTTACTGAAGATGTCGCTAAACGGTTCATTAACTTCATGATTGAGGATGATTATCATCCGGTTACGATTCAAAATCACATGGTTACTTTTACGACGCTTTTTACTAAACTGAAAAAGGAAAAGCGGGTGCGG
>JANMYC010000926.1:0-2280 GCA_031381715.1 Saprospiraceae bacterium | reverse complement strand
CCGACGACCAATTACAAACGGCTCTCTTTGACCTTGCTCTTTCTTTTCGTCAAATTTTTCATAATTATTATATGCATAAGCGATAGCCGCAAAATAATACTTTTTATGATTGACTAAACGCTTATCCTCAGTTGTAGCAAATCTATCTTCCTTGATTCGGAAAGTATGTTTTACACCTTGATTTTCAGCATCTACTTTTAAAATGGGCGTAAATATTGTGCGGCCACCAAAATTAGGGTCAGGAGTAGGGCTCCAGTTATAAATTTTAGTGACGGTATCTTGGATATCCACTTGTGCAATTAAACGTGATTTTTCAGGATTTTCTAACTCAGGTGCGGTGATTCCCACGTTACCATCATGTAATTGATAAACTTTATACCCTTGAAATCTATAAACTGAATCCTTTGCTGTTACGGGTATTTTTAACCCTTTTTCCCGATATCCCTCATTAACATTGTTAGATTCAGGAGCATTAGTTAATACTGCTACTATTTCTTTATCCAACTCCACAAAATGCATATCTGGTGCATCTGGCCCATTGAATATTGCAAAACAGTTATTGAAAAGCGCTTGTGCAATATCATCAGCTTCTTGTAAACGGCGAATATCAGGGCACGGATAAGCTTGGTCTGCTACGAATGGTACACCTACTATTAGCTCATTGACAGCACCGGGCTTTAATTTGAAAGGTCCAGATGCTTGAATCGTACGGCGGTCGCCACATGGTAAATTAGCCGAACACATTGTCCAACCCGCTGTATTATTAGGTGCATCCACAAATGAGTATTTGACTACACGGGTATTGCTTTGAGAATAACCATTGCCACCATAAGTAAAAGGTGTTCCATCACGCCATTTACCAGTCAAATAGTTGTAAAATTCTACGGCAGTTCCAGGGTCGGTCATACTTGGAAGAGGATTACAAACACCTTCATTTAGATAATAAGTGAAAGCGGACATGCCTATTTCTTTACCCGCTTCATTATTGGGTCCTCTAAAATAATCAACCCCCAAAATCGGAATTTTATCGCCATAAGTATTTACTCCACCGTCACAGACAACACCTGTTGTACCATCTATGGCGTCTTGATTATACACGTACATCAAATTTCGAGACGTGTCACAACCGATATAATCATCTGTATAGCAACCCAAATCAGGGTCTGTCCACATGGCGAAATAAGTAGAATCAATATCCGTACGGGCTCTATTAATGAGCTTATATCTTTGGAAAGTCATATCATTCAGCTCATCATTTGTTTTGTAAGCAAATGCCTGAACTTGAACTTCCATTTGAATAGCAGTCGAGCGTTGAGATTGCGTATGAACCCCACCATTATCGTTATAAATCCAGAAAATCATTTGGTCAGGAATAGCCGTAATTGCCTCACAACCTTTCACATCAATAATAGGAAAGTCCCCTTTGCAAGGATTATATAATCCATCTCCATCTTCATCACGAAATTTAGCTAACCCCTGGGTCGTTCTTGGAAGAGCAAAACGGTGGATATCGAAAAAGTAAGGATTGCCTGTTGAAGGCCAGCCTTTTACATTCTCGGGTATAGCTCCGCAGTCTATTTGCGGGTTTTGAGGGTCTTTTGCTTTAGCAGCATTGAATAGTTTTCGCAAAGAATCCACATCCGTAGCATAAACAATAAAATGTTTATCCCACTTTTCGCAAGTAGCTGTTTCTGTCATGCCTGCTGCATCTGAGAGGGGTCCGGGCCAGAAGTCTGTGCGCGTACCATTTCTATAGGTTTGGCAAGCCACTTTAAGGTTACCAACGGGATCTTTACCGCCCAACCATACCGCTCCAGCGAAGATGGCGGATACAGCTTTGGCACCTGTACCTGGCTGTACTTTAGGCACGATATACTGTCCTCTATCCAAATCCCACCAAACGTCTCCGCTCGATAATAGAGTAGCTCTTACATTATTGATATCCATATCAAAACGGGAAGAACCCTGAACACAATCTCCTCCTCTGGTAGTGAGGACAACAGGTGCTTCACTTTTTATTCCTTTTTTAAAACTTGTTGGCACATTAGCGAAGGCTGTACTAAAAACAGATAGTACCAACAACAAAGGCAAATAATTTTTTATAATCTGTAAACGACTCGTTATCATTATTTTAAAAAATTTTAAATTTTCTGAATTAAGTGGTAGTAGGCATAATTTTAAACATTTTACTCAACTACTTTTATTACATACCCCTCAGTATTTCAAGGTTTTTTATTAAAAAAAAGCTTTAAAATCCGAAAGTCGCACCTAAGAATATAC
>JANMYC010000911.1:0-4709 GCA_031381715.1 Saprospiraceae bacterium | reverse complement strand
CCACTTATTCCATAAAATGGACATTCGGAGATGGGGGAACATCATCTGTAATAAGTCCAACGTATTCTTATTCTACGCCCGGAACATATTCGGTGAGTGTGGAGGTGACATCCCCAATTGGGTGTAAAACGAGTAGAAGTTTTAAGGACTGGATTAAAATAAATCAAGGAACGAAAGCGGATTTTGAATATTCGCCTCAACGAATAAGTACGTTCAATAATGTCGTTAATTTCACGGATAAATCTACTTTTGCAACGCGTTGGCAATGGTTTTTTGATAATAAAGGTTTTTCATCCAAACAAAATCCAATTTATGCGTTTAAAGATTCAGGAATTTATCGTGTTAAATTGATTGTTGCCAATCAGTTTGGCTGTACGGATTCGTTAACTAAAAACTTGGATGTAGAGCCCCGAGTAACCTATTGGCTGCCAAATGCCTTTACGCCCAATGATGACGGGACGAATGATGTTTTTAAAGGAATAGGCATTGTAGGTGGAATGCAGAGTTTCAGTTTGAAAATATTCAATCGTTGGGGAGAATTAATTTTTGAAAGCAATAACCCCAATGAAGGCTGGAATGGTCAAAAATACAATACAGGAGAACAGTCCCCTCAAGGCGTTTATTTATGCTTAGTTACTTATGCGAATCCTCGAGGTGAAAAATTTGAATTGCGAAGTTATGCTACTTTGATAAGATAAAAATATATACATTTTTAATGAATTTGATTGTGAACACGATTCTGACTAACTATAGACTTTTTAAAATCCCTATTCTGTTGTTGCTTTTCCACACTATTTTAGGAGGCAATATACTGAGGGGTAGCCATATTGTAGGAGGCGAGATTACTTATAAATTCCTCCAGCGCCAAGACAATAAAATCGTGTATAATTTCACAATGAAGATATATAGGGATATTTATCTTTCGAATGCCAATGCGAATTTTGATAATCCTGCCCGCATTGCCATCTATTTAATGACTAATAATGGTAGTAAATTATTTGGAACCAATGGCGATGGAAGAATTATTTTTGTACCAATTAAAAGTAGAGCTGTTGTAAAACCACCCGATGTTCCTTGTTTGACGCCACCTTCCAATATTGCCGTTGAAGAAGCTATTTATGAATGGAGTGCGACATTATTTGATACAAGTTTTAGTTATGTGGTCTCATATCAAAGGTGTTGTAGGAATAATGCAGTGGTCAATATCAATAATTCAGGTACCACGGGTGCAACTTATTCTCTTGAAATAACACCGGAGGCACAGCGTCTCAATAATAGTAGCCCCACCTTTAAGGCATTTCCACCTCTTTTTATATGTGGTGGAGAACTATTAAAATATGACCACAGCGCACAAGATACTGAGGGGGATCAGTTGGTGTATCAATTTTGTAGTCCTCTGGTTGGCGGCACTTCCAATAATCCAAGCCCTAATCCTCCCGCGCCGCCGCCTTACGCTACCGTTTCATTTAAACAACCCAATTATACACCTGATAGACCCATGGCGGGTTCGCCTCTCGTGACCATTGACCCGAATACAGGTATAATATCGGGTGCACCGAATACATTAGGACAGTATGTCATCAGTGTATGCGTCGAAGAGTATAGAAATGGTAAATTATTGGGTAAAATATTTCGAGATTTTCAGTTTGTTGTCGCTGAATGTCAGAAAAATGTAGCAGCGTCCATTACTGCTGACTCAAGTTCCATAATAAATGGCGGAACCGCTTTTGTTAAAAAAGAGTATTTTATCTATGGTTGCGAAAATGTGACTTTGACTTTGGACAACCAAAGTAAGGATCGCGCCCAAATAAATAATTTCTATTGGGAATTTAATAATAAAGGTGTAATAGAACGCTATAATGCGTGGAGTCCCACCATTACATTTCGAGATACAGGCTTGTATTTAGGTAAGTTACTACTGAATCCAGGCTTACCTTGTGGTGATTCTGCTTTTGTAAAAGTCCAATTAGGCGGTAGAATTGAATCAGATTTTAAAGTCAAATATGATACTTGTGTAGCGGGCCCTGTCAATTTTGATGGCATTGCTACTTCGGCTTATCCGATAAAAGAAATCATTTGGAATTTTGGCGATGGTAAAAAAGACTCAAATCGTCTCAAAGTCGCTCATAATTACGACAAACCAGGTCTTAAAAATGTTAGTTTGAGTACAAAAGATAAATATGGTTGTAAAGGCGATACCACTATTTCTTTTAACTGGGAGCCTGCACCACCCATTTTAGTAGTAGAACCCGATAATTTTGTGGGCTGCTCGCCCGGTAAAGTTTTTTTTAACAATAAGTCAAAACCTATTGATACTACCTACAATATTAAATGGGATTTTGGCGATGGGACATTCGGTAAAGCAATAAGTCCGACGCATATTTATGCAGTTCCTGACACGTATAATGTGAGATTGACCATTATTTCACCCATTGGATGTAGAAAAGATGCTTATTTTAGTAACTGGATTAAAATAAAACCATCACCTAAAGCTGATTTTGATTGGTCTCCTAAGTTGATAACAAACCTTAACCCGAGCATTACCTTTGAAGATAAATCCAGTCCAGTTGTTAATTGGCGTTGGTTCTTTGGAAATGAGGGTTATTCTTCAAAATCAAGCCCTGTTTTCAATTTTAGGGATACGGGAAGCTATAATGTGAAACTTTATGTGCGCAATACTGAGGGGTGTGTCGATTCCGTGTTTAAAAGTATTTATGTCACGCCTCAAGCTACTTTTTACTTACCGAACGCCTTTACACCTAATTTTGATACAAAAAATGATGAATTTAAAGGTGTAGGTTCATTACTTGGCGTTAAATCTTTTCAATTATCGGTTTGGAATCGGTGGGGAGAAAAGGTGTTTTTTACTCAAAATCCACACGAAGGATGGAACGGGCAAAAGGATAATGTTGGTCGGCAAGAGCCCGATGGTGTGTATATGTACGAAGTCATTTATGTGTCGCCTACGAATGAAAAAGTATCTAAAAGAGATTTTGTTACTTTGTATCGATAAAAATTTAGAACAATTTTTTTTAAAAATAAATTAAAAATGTTTTGTCTTCTAAAAAGATAGCACTATCTTTGCGAGCCTTTTTAAAGGTTATACAATTAAGAGTAAAATTAAAAGAAAAATAACAATGGACGCTATCAGTTTTGTTCAAGATCAATTAGCTATCAAAGTAAGTTTCCCCACATTTAAGGCTGGAGACAATGTTGTAGTAAATTACAAAATTATTGAAGGTGATAAAGTACGTGTACAAGCGTACCGTGGTGATGTGATTCAAATTAAGGGTCATGGTGCTAATAAGACATTCACTGTTCGTAAAATCTCTAACGGTGTAGGAGTGGAGCGTATTTTCCCTTTCTCTTCTCCAAGTATCGACAGCGTCGAGTTGTTGAAGAAAGGTAAAGTTCGCCGTGCAAGATTATATTACCTTCGTGAACTTGTAGGTAAGAAAGCACGTATCAAGGAATTGAAAGTTTTCTCAAAATCCTAATTTGCGTACTTTGCTGTAATAAAAAAGCCTTGAGGATATTTCTTCAAGGCTTTTTTATTTTAAATATTTAGACTGAGAGTGATTCAGTTTTAAAGAAAATCCATAACATCATTTTAAGGATGGAACGCTTATAACTTCATATTTTGTCAATTTTCAAATATTACTGTACAAATTGGGGCATCGCCCACATGCATCAACACAAATTTTTAGCATATGTTAATTTTTGTATAAAATCATAAATGTTGATTTCAAAGCACTTAATAAAGGTCTTTAGACCTGACTTATTGATAGAAATCCGATAAATAAGTATTGTAAAGTGCCAGAGGCACGACATATTGAATTAAAAATTTGTTTCAATATATCGTGCCTCTGGCACTTCATAAACTTAAATATGCTGTTTTTCTGCCAATATGTCGTGCCTATGGCACTTTCAAACAAATGGTCATCATCTTATTTAAAAATTAACACATACTAAAAATTTGTGTTAATTTATGTGAGCGATGCCCCAATTTGTACATTACTATTCAATTTTCTTTTAAAAAACGGGTAACTACTGAGGGGGGATAGAATTTTAAATATAATTTTTTCTATTTATGAAACTGTGAATATTAAACAAAGAAAAAGAGCACAAAATATTGAATACCAATATTTTATGCTCTTTTTAATATTTCAAAACTGTAATAAAATCTAATTATTTAGAAGACGTTGCCGCTTTCTTTTTTGTAGTTGTAGCCGCTTTCTTTACTGTTTTCTTAACAGCAGTAGCCGGTGCCGGAGCAGCAGCCATCGCAGCAATATTAACTTCAACTTCAAAATCATCGCTGATTGCTTTGTCACCTAAGTTATCAAAAAAGCTTCCAGAGCCATATTTGATACCGTATTTTGTGCGGTTGACTTTGAAGCTCGCTTGCGCTGTCAATGAAGTCGCATCTTTAGTGATTGTTGCAGGGAATGTAACTTCCGCAGTTGTACCTTTGATAGTCAAGTCTGCAACAACATCGTAGCTTGTACCACCTTTTGAAGTTGCCTTTTTGATTGTCAAAGTCGCATTTGGATTATTCGCAACACCAAAGAAATCATCAGATTTCAAGTGACCTAAAAGCTTATCACCACCTTTAGCTGGCTCTAAATCTTTAACTGAAATACTGCCCATATCAACAGTGAAAGTACCACCTACAATGTTATTGCCATCGCTAATTACTTGACCTGTAG
>JANMYC010000855.1:0-3170 GCA_031381715.1 Saprospiraceae bacterium | reverse complement strand
GCCCGAGAGCATTTGCGTGACCCTTACTTTGCTATAAATGCGGGTATTGAGTTAGAATTACCAATTGACATCCCGTTTCAATACAAAAGAGCTTATTAAATGAAGACTTCTCTACCGTTCTAACAAAAAAATGCGTTATTTTGGAATTTGACGCTCGGAAAATACTTTTGATATATTTATTCATCAGGAAATAAAGGAAGTACCCCCCTCAGTATTTTTTATTTTTTTAACGCACAACCGCTTGACTATCGTCAAGCATTTGGGCGTTTTAAGCCTCCCTCAGTATTTTAACCTAATTAACTAAAGTATCATTTATTTTTTCTAAAATTGCGCCGATTTATCACTTTTACAATGCCTTAAAATGTCTAAAAAAGCCATAAAAGCCAGCTATTATACCAAACAGCCTTTGGGAAATGATACTATTCAACTCATTGGTTGGGCGGGTAATCACTGGGATAATATCTCCTATTTTCCCAAAAATTATCAAATTGCTTGTGTACGTGAAGGGCAGGGTGAAATTATCGTGGGTGAGGTGCACTATGCGATAAGCGCAGGGCAATTTTTTTTAATTCACCCCAAGCGCATCCACAGTGGCAAACCTGATTTTGACACAGGTTGGAAAGTGGATACCATTACGTTAAAAACTATGTTTGTGCAATCCCTTTTTTTTGATAAAAATCTTCCTGTTTTTGAGCATTTGATATATGACAATGCGGCTTATCAAACTTTATTTAATGCCTGTTTTGATTTGCTTCAAAATGATTTTCAAGCCAACCTTGAAAATGAAACGAAATTGCTAAATTTCCTTTTTTCGCTTTTAATGACCCCCTCAGTATCTATTGACTTTCAGGCACTTATGGATGAAAATGAAGCCGTCAATAGAGCTATTAATTACATCGAGAAGCATTATAAAACGGCTTTTTCATTGGATGATTTAATCGAAAAAGCGTATCTAAGTAAGTTTCATCTAATCCGTATTTTTAAAAAACAAACGGGTTTGACACCGCACGCTTATCAAATGCAATTGAAACTCAATGAAGCCCGCCGTTTGATTTTTCAAGATAAATCTTTGACTGAAATCGCCTACGAATTGGGTTTTTCCGACCAAGCTCATTTTACCAATACCTTTAAAAAATACGCCAATGGAGCGAATCCACGAGATGTTTTGAAAACAGCAATTTCTTACAATTTTGAGGAATAGCCGCCGCCTACCTTTGTGTCATTATTTAATCAATAAAAATTATTAAAAATGACAACTACTGTTTTCAGCAACAAGCAAATCATTCTTGGCGGTCTTTTAGGCGGCTTTTTCATCAATTTTTGTGATGTTTTAATCACCATCACGACTGTGGCAGATGCTTGGAACAAAGTATTATCGGGACAAGGTATCGCTTTCAATCCGATGACCCCGCCTTATTATATTGCAGCAAGTTTTATGGCTGGTATTCTATTGTGTTGGACGATTTCCACGCTTAGTTTTAGGTATGAATTGAGCCGCCAAACGGCTTTGAGAGCGTCTTTTTTACTGTGGGGCATTAGCCGATTGTATGGTATGGGTTATGTAGTAATGGGTCAAATGCCGTTGCACATTTTCGGAATTATGTCTTTAGGTTTGCTTTTGGGGTATATTTTGGGTGGGCAGGTGATATTTTGGTATTTAGATAAAAAGAAAAAATGAGCCCCCCTCAGTATTTTTACTCTTTTTAACGCCAAAACGCTTGACTATCTGTTTGATAATCAAGCGTTTGTGGGTTTTGCACCCCCTCAGTATTTTCACTCACTAATTGAGCTACAGATACTTTCTAATAACGTTGTTTTTTCTCAGCAAATTACTCGTCAACCAACTCAAAGCAAGTACAAAAACAAAGGTTAAAAGAAATTTCAAAAATGCTGAAATATCGTAAGGTAATAATAAAAATTAAAGCCATGTTATAAATACAAAATGAACCAAATAAATAAGATAAGCATTGTCGGACAAAGACCGCCACCATGTTTTTTCATTCTGAATGTGCTTTCTAAAAGTGGTCATAAACGCCATACAAGTTAATGTGCTTGATGCAACATAAATAGTGTAATAAATCATCCACGCTGTAAATTCTTTTAATTGATTGGCTTTTACCAATTGACTTAAAGGTTCAAATGTGACCATGAGCGTTAAAATGATAAAAACCAAAGAAGATATTAGAATCCATAACCGCCAATGGCTTACTACACTTGCATTTATTGAAAACACCGTTTTGTTAAAATCCATATTGCCGATGACAACACCCAATATAAAATAGCCGAAATACAAAAGAATACGGCTCAATTGAAAGTCAAAAGAACCCCAACCTGTCCACGTTCCAGCACCAACATTGTAGGCCACGGGCACATACAAAAACCATGTAAAAACCATTAAAAAGCCCCAAAATAATAGTGGTTTATCTTGAAAACGGCTAGAAAAAACGACTATATTGGGTTTTAATTTTTGAATTATAGGGTTTAAGAAAACAAATAAAATATTGAAAACAAATAGAACCCAAATAAACCAAGGTGGTCCAACGGGCCACTTTTGAGTTGTGAAAAAGTCTTTTATGTATGCAGCAATATCAGTGCTCTGATGAGCGATATAATAAGAAGGGAAATATGCCAATAACATCAACAAGGTTCCAATAAATAAAAAGGGTAAAAATAATCGGGAAATACGGTCGAAAGTAAAACCCATAGCCCCTTTTTTAGCCATGCTTTTTGACAGAAATAAGCCTCCAATCAAAAACATAAGTGGCATAAAGAAAATATCATTATAATTGACGAAAATATCAATCCCTATCCATCTATGAGTGTCCACAATGGCGTGCGTAGAGTTGATATAAGCTGTTTTATCGAATGTGGCAAAAGTGGTATAAGCCAACGCAGAATGATGAGCCACTACCAAAACCGTAATGGCTGACCTTAAGTAATCTACCCAAAGATTTCGATTGGATGTATTTACCATAATAATCTTAACGCAATTTATTCGTTAACGCAGTTAGAATAGAGATACACTTTACAAATAAGTTGCATCAAAGTGTATCATGGCAATACCCCTCAGTATTTTCAAGCTCGGTACGATACACTTTTCTAAAACCCAAATATCTCTTTCACAATCTCCTCTTTGCGCTCACGGCTAATGGGTATTTTTAATTTTTCAA
>JANMYC010000853.1:0-1733 GCA_031381715.1 Saprospiraceae bacterium | reverse complement strand
CAAAACTCTAAGCTACTACGGATGTACTCCCCTTTAGGGGTAGGGGGTTGCTCGGGATTTTGTAAAGTTTAACATACGCACATATAACCAACTGATAATCAGCAAGTTAAATAAAATCGAATTGAGTAAATAGAAAGGAAATTTAAGCCATGTCAGGCGGAGGAGAAACAATACCCATGAAAACGGGCGTAGGAAAACACACTTGTGAAAGTAAATTTTTCACCAGATCCCCCCCCTCAGTATTTGAGGCAATTGGAGCAATTTTTAAGGGTGAATCGGTAATATATTCTTTTAAAAAATTCTTCAACAAGTGTTTTAGAGGTGAATCTTTAGAAGAATCACTATTATCTACATCCAAATGTCCACTAACATAGTCGTTGAAATTAGCTTTCAGTTTTTCATGTTGCACATTGTGGACGCAATATATTTCAAGCGTATCGTTGTGGATACGTTGCTTTACTTTGTTATAGGTTTCATTTTTATATTCAAAAACTTGGTCAACGTATTCAAAATCCGTATTTTCCATATGGAGATACAACGAAGCGGGTAGTTTTATGAGTGTAAAATCAGCGTCTTTTACCTGTGAAATTGCCAAATGCTTCGCTTGTTCTTGCTGATAACCAGACAAAAAATAGTAGCCGAATGCATTAAAAAGCAATAAGCCTAGTAAGGATATGACTGTAAGACGTTGCATTGATGGTGTAAAACTAGTTTCAATATTTGAAATTTTAATATTTATTTCTTGTTCTTAGAAAAATTGAAGTGAAATACCATTCCAAAAGTTTTAAAACTTTTGGAATGATGTGCCAATAGGGTGCTTTAAACCTTTAAAAATAAACCTTTCTTATAAAATAAATACACCACGAGCCAGCACGTAAAGGTATAAAATAAAGCAAACACAAGCGATGAAAAATCATTTCGCCCCAACCAGAACGTAAAAAGGTAGCGATATGCCGCCTCGTGTCCATTAATTAAGATGTCTTTAGATTTAGAATCCAGAGTCTTAAAATTTCAAAGTTTAAAATTCCAGTCATTTAATGGATCAATTTGAAATTTTAAAGAATTAAAAAATTTCTCAGTTTTTTCTCTAAACACTTTGCATTAAGATAATGCCTTTTCATAATACTAAACTTCTTATTTTCGTTCTTTCTCGTATCTTTGAGCCTCATCCATTAATTATTCTATAATTCATTGATGTTTATCTTCAGAGAAAGTATCCATAGCTGTAATTTGTCCAGGACTATCTTGGTGTAAAAATTTCAACTCAAACTAATTCAATTTAGTTTTTTATATTTCATCTTTTAATTACAAGTTTTCCTGTTATGACTCGAATAGCTATTTTTTTAGCTTGATATTATTCTCCTCTACTTATTTGAGCTTATGTTCTTGTTAGGAATAAGAATCTTTTAGGATTTTATAACTTCCTAATAGATGTTAATATTATTAGTTGAGTTGGTTGAACTTTGAAAATTAACTAAGTGAAGCGTCATCACTTTAATCTTTAATGCGGTCAGTTTTTTCTTCACTTTTTCGTTCTATGTTCTAAATGCAAGATTTCTGCTTTATATAATTTCCATCTTAAATTTTACTATTTTTTCTTGAAAATTTTTTACAAGTGTCTGAAAAGACATCTTTCATTAAAGAGCGATTTTTGAGTTGTGATTTTTTTGATTAAAATTTATTTTCTTTTTTGATGACAAATGGCATTTGCTAGAGACGATCTAATTTTTCAA
>JANMYC010000821.1:0-2955 GCA_031381715.1 Saprospiraceae bacterium | reverse complement strand
TCCTCTAAAGAATCCTCTCCATTCAAAACGTATACATGGCAGGTACTACACGCACACACCCCACCGCAATTGTGATTCAGATGTACATCATTATCCTCCGTAATTTCTAAAATAGAGTAGCCTTCTTCAGCTGTAACAGTTTTGGGCGCGATTCTTTTATCTTCAAAAGTAAATTTAACAGTAGCCATAATACATTGGTTAGCAATGATTTAACAAAATATAGGTTGTTTTAACATAAAATCCGTCGTAAAAGTACAGTTTAGATAATGTCTAAACAAATTTCAAAGTTTTTAGTTTTCAGAAAATTTTGAAAATTAGAACATTTGTATTTTTAAAATCGCAATTTACCGAAAAAGAGGCTTCATACTGAGGGGGTGCTTTCGGAATAAATCACATGATAATAAACATAAAAAATTGTACTTTTGCCACGCCCTTAATTTCCGCTAAAAACAACTCTATGATTCTACTTTTTGATTTATCAATGCCTTGGAAAGACCCCGTTTTGATATTTGCTTTGATACTTTCCATTATTCTCATAATGCCTATTTTAATGAAAAAGATTAAAGTACCGGGCATTGTGGGCTTAATATTGGCAGGTTTCGCAATTGGGCCTAAAGCAGGTGGTTTGGTTCAGTTGGAATCAATCCGTCTCATGGGAACAATCGGGCTCCTCTACATCATGTTTTTAGCGGGGCTTGAGATTGATTTCAGGGATTTTCAAAAAAATAGGAATAAAAGCATCATTTATGGTGGTATTGTTTTCTCCATTCCCTTTGTTTTAGGCACATTATCCTCCTTTTATATCCTCAATTTCGATATTTTACCCGCACTTTTGCTGGCATCCATGTACACAACGCATACCCTCATTTCGTATCCAATTGTTTCAAAATTGGGTATTACTAAAAATGAGGCCGTGACCGTGACTGTGGGTGGCACAATAGTGACTGACACGGCGGCTCTTTTATTTTTATCGTTCATCACAGCTATGGCGAAAGGTGCAGATGCCGCGTCCGTTTTAATTAAAATGACGGTATCATTCACTATATTTTTAATCGTGGTGATGGTGGGTTTTGCACGATTGAGTAGATGGTTTTTTAAAAATGTGGAAAGTGAGGGGACTTCTCAGTTTGTTTTTGCCCTTTTTATAGTATTTATTTCCGCAGTCACAGCTGAGTTAGCGGGGATTGAATCCGTAATTGGCAGCTTTTTAGCGGGTTTGACTTTGAATCGGCTTATACCCCACTCGTCTGTTTTGATGAATCGGATAAATTTTACGGGAAACGCTATTTTTATACCTATCTTCTTGATTACTGTAGGAATGAGGCTGGATATGGGCGTTTTGTTCTCAGATTTAGCGACTTGGAAAGTGATATTAGTTATGCTCACTATCGCTATTTCAGGGAAATGGTTTGCGGCATATATCACCCAAAAATTGTTTAAATATTCAGTAGTTGAGCGCAATTTGATATTTAGTTTGAGTGTATCGAAGGCGGCGGTCGCTTTAGCCGTAGTTCTCACGGGTTATGAATTAAAACTGTTTGATTCTACTATTTTAAATGGTACCATTTTCATCATTTTAGTCACTTGTTTGCTTTCCACTTTTATCGCTGAAAACGCTTCAAAGAAAATTGTAATTAAAGAATTGGCAAAAATATCGGCTGATACTGAGGGGGTCGAGCGCATATTGGTTCCCGTCGCAAATCCCGCTAACTTCGAGCAATTGATTGATTTAGCCATTTTAATTAAAAATCCTCAATCAGATGAACCCATTTACCCGCTTTCAGTGGTAAATGATGACGATAAAGCGAAGAATAAAATTATTTTGAATGACAAATTATTCGCCAATGCGATTGCCCACGCTACTGCGGCGGAAGTGAAAGTTGAGATTGTTTCAAGGGTAGATTTGAATGTAGCGGGCGGAATCGTGCGCGCCGCCAAGGATTTAGCCATCAGTGACGTTATTATTGGTTGGAATGGCAAGCCCAATGCAGTTGATTTTTTCTTTGGAACAATCATGTCGCAAGTTTTAAAAACCAGTAACCAAACGGTGATGGTTTCTAAAATCCTGCAACCCATCAATACTTTTTGGCAAATTCACGTCATTATCCCGCTGAATGCCGAGCTGGAAGTTGGTTTTAATCATTGTCTTGAAAAAATAAGCCGTTTAATCAGCCAGTTGGGTGCTCGCTTGGTTTTTCACATTGTAGGAAACGAAGCCAAGGGTTACAGAAAAAATATGGTTAACCACGCTTCATTGCAAAAAGCAGAATATAAAACTTTGGATAGTTGGGACAATTTTGATAAACTCAATCAATCTTTTTCAGATAATGATTTGCTCTTAATTATCAGTGCCCGTGAGCATACCGTCTCGTTTACTAAAGGAATGGAATTATTGCCAAAAGTTTTATCGGATAGTTTTCAAGATACCTCCTTTGTTATCATTTTTCCGGAGCAAATGGATGAAGCGAGTAATAGTGGAATCAGCGACCAGTTTGTCGGTTAAATCATTCCTTTTTTTTAAATGAAGATAGCATCAACTTGAATTTTATTGTTTAAATTTGTTGGTATCAAAATCATACAAATGCGAACATTCATTACCTCTTTCTGCTTTTTAGCGTTCAGTTACGGACTAAAAAGCCAATCTGAAACTACTTTTGCCGAAAAATTAGGCTATCCCAAGGAAGCCAAGGTCATTATTTTACACGTAGATGATGTAGGCATGTCCTACGATTCCAACGAAGGGGCTATTCAATCCATCGAGAAGGGAGTTGCCAATTCTGCGAGTATCATGATGCCTTGCGGTTGGGTACCCGGATTTATGCATTATTTAAAAAAACACCCAAATGTGGATGCGGGCATTCATTTGACCCTAACTTCTGAGTGGGAAAACTATAGATGGCACCCGCTTTCGGGCTATGAAAAAGTCAAAGGACTGGTTGATACTGAGGGGGCATT
>JANMYC010000818.1:0-2691 GCA_031381715.1 Saprospiraceae bacterium | reverse complement strand
TTGGAAAAGCCAATTGGGCACCTTATTTCACACCCAACGGAAAGAAAATCCTTTTTTCATCCAATCACCACTCCAAGCGGGGCTATGATTTTCAGTTATACATGATTAATACCGATGGTACAGGTTTGGAACAAGTCACCACTGAGAGTATCTTTAACTCCTTCCCAATGTTTTCACCAAACGGTAAAAAGATTGTCTGGTCGTCTAATCGCAATAATTGGGGAACGCGCGATACGAACGTGTTCATGGCTGATTGGGTAGATTAAAATATCTCATTTATTGTTTAAATATCACCATCGCATTAGGGAGATTTTAGAAATCTCCCTAATGCTCAATCATCATCCTCTTTTTTACCTACAATTGAAAAAATAATCATCGCCAATATACTGGCTGATAATCCAAAGACAATTGATGGGTATCTATCATCCTCATTCGGAACGTAATAATTTTGATAGATTTCTGAAATAAGCCAAACGCCCATGCCCCAAATCATGGAATGTAACGCCCCGCGTGCATTCGCTTTTTTCCAATACAATCCAGCAATAAGTGGTACAAATAATGAAACAAGGCTAATTTCAGAGGATTGGCGCACCAATTCATATATGTTTTTACCTAAAAAAGAGAAAAAAACGGAAGCAACCGTCACACCTACTACCGACAAACGCATAGATACCAAAAGCTGTCTGTCAGTCATGTTTTTAAAACGGGCTTTTATGATATTTTCACCGATAACAGTAGCCGGAGCCAAGATTGCCCCACTCGCTGTACTCATTATGGCGGATAATAAGGCGCCAAAAAACATGACTTGAATAAAAAAACTATCGTGGGTCAATACCATTTGAGGAATCAACTGCTCCCTGATTTTATCATCGGGCGAAGTGGCTATTTCAGGCATTAAAAACTTTCCGCATAAGGCAATCACAATCGGAATCAAGCCCACTGTCAAATACATAAAACCTGATAAATAAGCCCCCCAAACCGCCGCCCGCTCATTTTTAGCGGACATAACCCGCATAAAAACGTCTTGCTGTGGCACTGAACCCAAGCCGACAGTTATCCAAGCAGCTATATAGGCGATTATGTCTTTAAAATGAGGTTCGGGTAAGAACTCAAAGGTTTTGGGTTCTGTTTGAGCCATTATTTTTGAAATGCCTCCGACTTCTTCTAAAGAACTCAACATCACCAGAACCATACCGACTATAATAATTATCGTTTGGATAAAATCGGTAACCGATACAGCCCACATGCCCCCAATATAAGTGTAAAACATGACCACCGCGGCGCACATCACTACGCCAATCCATATCGGTAATCCCGTAATAACGTTTAAAATAGTGGCTAAAGCTATCAATTGAGCACCAATCCAACCCAAATACGAGGGCACCATCATAATAGCTGAAAGTGTTTCAGCAGCATGACTGAATCGTTTTCTGAAATAATCGCTGAATGTGTAAAGATTCAATTTATATAAAGGACGCGCCATGAAAATACCCACAAAAAACAAGCACAAAGCCGCGCCAAAAGGGTCTTCAATAATGCCCATAATACCTTTATCTAAAAAAGCGGTGGAAGCCCCCATCACCGTTTCGGAGCCAAACCACGTAGCGAATAAGCCCGAAGCCACCACTATCATCGGCATTCTTCTACCTGCTACCACAAAATCATTGGTATTTTTAACAAACTTAGATGCCCAATAGCCTACCAATACAGTGGCTAATAAGTAAAGCAAAATAAAGGCAAGGAGTGCGTTATTATGTTCCAATTCACAAAATATTTAAAAATTTACCAAAAGATAAAAGCGGCTAAACACCCTCTCAGTAAAACAAATTTAATAACCTCACCCATTTTATATTATTTTTGCAGGCAAAAAGCGATAAAATGAGTAAAGTAAAGGAATTTTATGATAGCGAATTTTTAGAAAAACAATTAAATTATTATTCAGCCTTACCAGAGAAACAAAAGCGTCATTTTCTGGCAATGGAATATGAACGCTTAGGTGAAGGCAGTAAACGGTATTTATCCCGAGTATTTAGCTGTGACAGACGGACGCTAAACACAGGTTTATCCGAATTAAAATCAAGCGACTATAAGCCCGATTATAGTCGTCAAAGAATAGCGGGTGGTGGCAGAAAAAAAAAGAAGAATCCATTGCACAGTTAACGGAGTGGATACTAAGTCATGTAGAGCAACATACCGCCGGCAGTCCAACCGATGAATCAATAAAATGGACAGATTTACGTCCTGTTGATATAGCCCTTCATTTGAAGAGGACACACAAAGTAGAAGTCTCACACAGTTGTATTAAACGGATTCTAAGAGCCAATAATTATAAAAAACGTAAACCAGCCAAGTCAATAGCGATAGGGAAAAGTCCCAATCGTGCCCAGCAATTCGAGATAATATTTTTTCTTATTGCTTTGTTTACGGATATGGACAATAATCCAATTATTAGTATTGATACCAAAAAGAAAGAAGTATTAGGTCAATTAACACGTAATAGAGCTCTTTTATCAAAGAACGGTAAAGCATTTCCTGTATTTGACCACGATTTTTCTTATTTAGCGACAGGCAAAGCCATTCCGCACGGTATTTTTGATATTAAACTCAATAAAGGGTATATCAGCATCGGTAATTCACATGAAACAGCCGCTTTTATTATGGATAATTTAGATTGGTGGTGGCAAGATTTTG
>JANMYC010000753.1:0-1783 GCA_031381715.1 Saprospiraceae bacterium | reverse complement strand
GACGAAGCTTGGGAGGCAGTTGCCGTTAGAGTCGCAGAGGTGTTATCACATGTTAAAATATTACTACCAGTTATTGAAGCTCCTATATTTTGGGGGCCACCAAAAACATAAGGACCTCCGAAATCTTTCAAAGCAGCAGTAAAAGATGCCGAAGCTCTTGTTTTGACTATATATGAAGAAAAAGCGGGTGTACAAACCGATGCTCCGGGTTTTACTACCAGAGGGTCAATACCAAAAGAAGATAAATTGAATCCAAATTCAGCGAATTGAAAAGTAGAATAATTAGTGGTGTAAACGCCATCACTATTCAAAGTTCCCCAAGGGCCAGCAGGCGTTGGAGAGGAGTTGACAATGCCACAGGCTTGCAACATAGTTGTCCCTTTCGGAATAATACGGGCATAGCCATAAGCAGAACCATTGGAATCGCCGTCAAAATACGCTCCTGAGCGGTCAAAATCAAAATCCGAAGGATTAAAAGTTGAATTATAAATAGCTCGACTAACCCAGATGCGTATTTCAAAATCAGAGGGCGCACCGCCTGTAACAGCCATACTGAATATCAAATCACCAGTTTCGGTTATTTTGCCTGTTGTATTGTTAAATTTAAAAGCGGTATGTCCTTCTTCCGAACCTGCTGATGTAAACTTAGAAGTGGGATTGAAAGTGAGAGATTTTTGGAAAAACTCAAAATCCATGTAGCGTGTCCCATTAGGGTCAGCCATAGAGGCGCCCATGAATAGCCAAAGTGGGGAGGTATTTGTTGTACTCGCCCTCCGGAGATGCCCATAAACATCTAATATATCATTTTTACCTTGTACAGGCATAGAGGTAGCGTCCCAATTAGCCGGAGGCATACCGTTTTTAGAACCGGTTGCAAAAGCAGTCGAATCTACATGTCCGCCCGTTGAACCGGTGTAATCTTTGGCGAATAGCGCATCTACTTGAATTGTATTATTCGCACGCTCAAAAAATATGGTATTAGAGCGGCGGGTGAATATTTTATTTAAATTTCCAGGCATTAAAAAAAAATTATATAAAGAAGCCGCGCCTGTAGTGTCTAATACACCCAAACCTGTACCGCTATAAGTTGCCGATTTAAACCAATCATCTTTTCCATTGGGGCTTGAAAGACCACCAAATTGTAATTGATTGGCATTGAAGTCAGCATCTACCCCAAAATTAGCATTCACACAACCTGGCTGTATTTGAGCCGAGATTTCACCTATGCATAGAAAGCTGGCAACTGAAAAGTAAAACTTAAGTAAAATGCTGGTCAAAAAATGTAGCCTATTTTTTCTCATTTTCAAAATTTATAGAAAACATGGAAACTGTCTTGCTCCTTGGATAAATAAAACTCAAAACTTATTATAAGGGGGGAATATTTGAGAATAATGTTTTAGAGCTGAATGTTTAAATGATAAAACCAATAATCACGCAACCCATTAGGCGATATATTGAAGTCCTCAAGAATTGGTTAATTCATTAAGTTATTATTCATTCTAAATATTAAAAATGATAGGAGTAAAGCGGTCATGTAGCTCATAACTTTCCATAAACGGCGTTTGACTGCTGATGCGGTTAATGTAAATTGTAATTTCATCTTAGAAGTTTCGGTTGTGATGTTTTTGTAACATCCAGTAAGTTTTCACATAGCCAGCTTTTATAATTACGGGGAGAATTTTATAAAAGCCTTTTAATAATAGTGGCTGTTTCCAGTAATCAGATTTTTAGTTGTATGCCCTGATAAGGTAGTATTACAGTTCACTAAGTATTATAATTTATA
>JANMYC010000714.1:0-3596 GCA_031381715.1 Saprospiraceae bacterium | reverse complement strand
CCCAGTCGTGCTGTGCTTTTAACGGGCAAATACAATCACCTTAATGGACAAATAGACAACCGTACGGAAACCCGCATCAACACTGGGCAATCCATGTTCCCGAAGTATTTGCAAGAGAGTGGTTATGCGACTTCGTGGATTGGAAAATGGCATATCAATAATACCCCTCAGTATTTTGACTACTGGAAGGTGCTACCTGGTCAGGGCAATTACTACAATCCCGATTTTATTAAAATGGACAGCTCACGCGAGCGCATCGAAGGTTATGCAACGGATATTATCACCGACGAAGCACTCGGTTGGTTGGATAAAGGACGGGATAAAAACAAGCCTTTCAGCCTCGTTATTGGGCATAAAGCGCCGCACCGAGAATGGCAACCCGATGCGCAAGATCTTCATGCTTTTGACGGTAAAACATTTGAAGTACCGAAAACATTTTTTGATGATTATAAGGACCGACAAGCCGCTCAACATCAACAAATGGAAATTAAAGACCTTCGTTGGGATTGGGATTTAAAAGTAAAAGCCAATGAAACGGGCATCATGAAACGCATGACAAAAGCCCAAAAAGAGGCTTGGGATGCTTATTATGAGCCCGAAAATGCCAAATTGGATACCACCAAAATGACCCGAAAAGAGATTGCTCTGTGGAAATATCAACGCTACATGCACGATTATATGGGCTGCATTTTGTCACTCGACCGCAATATTGGACGTGTTTTGGATTATCTGGATAAAACGGGTTTGGCTGAAAATACCATTGTCATTTATGCTTCCGACCAAGGTTTTTACCTCGGCGAACATGGTTGGTTTGATAAGCGATTTATGTATGAAGAGTCGTTGCACATGCCTTTTATCATGCGCTACCCAAAGGTTGTGAAACCCAATTCGGTGGTGAATGATATGGTGGTTAATATTGATTTTGCGCCCACAATTCTCAACATCGCTGGTGTTAAAATTCCTTCTGATATGCAAGGGAAATCCATTTTACCCTTGGTCAGTCAAAGTAAAAAACCTACAAATTGGCGCAAATCCATGTATTATCACTATTACGAATACCCCGATGCGCATAGGGTTATGCCTCATTTTGGCATCAGAACTGAGCGATACAAATTGATTCATTTTTATGGTACCAATGGCAGTTCATGGGAATTAATTGACTTAAAAAATGACCCAACTGAAGTTAAAAACGTGTACAATGACCCTAAAAATAAGGCTTTAATCAATCAATTGAAAAAAGAATTAAGGGGTTTGATGCTGCAATATCAAGATAAAGATGCGGTGACAATTTTAGATAAAACCGATAAACCATGATAAATCCGTGCCATCCCGAGAATCGGGATGGCACGGTTAAAAACGAAAAACTATGAAAAATACCACAGCCATTCCTCGCATGGCTTCTGTTGATGCTTATCGAGGCTTTGTGATGCTCTTGATGATGGGCGAAGTTTTATCATTTGCAAAAGTCTCAAAAGCATTGCCCGATAGTGGATTTTGGAGCTTTTTAGCATATCATCAAGACCATGTGGAGTGGGTCGGCTGCGCATTGCACGATATGATTCAGCCGTCGTTTTCCTTTTTGGTAGGCGTGGCGCTGCCGTATTCCATGGCGAGTCGGTTGGCGAAAGGGGAATCCAAAAGCACGATGATTTTTCACGCTTTAAAACGGTCGTTGATATTGATTTTATTGGGTATTTTTCTACGCTCGATGCACGCCCAACAGACCAATTTTACCTTTGAAGATACCTTGACGCAAATTGGTTTGGGCTATTTTTTCTTATTTTTATTGGGTTTTACTAATTTAAAAACGCAGTTAATTGCGCTCGCTATTTTGTTGATTGGTTATTTTGCAGCCTTTGCGATGTATCCTTTTCCAGATGTGAGTTTTGATTATGTCAATGCAAGCGTTACTGCTAATTGGGAGCATAATCTCACGGGTTTTGCAGCGCATTGGAATAAAAATACCAATTTAGCATGGGATTTTGACCGATGGTTTTTGAATCTTTTTCCTCGTGAAAAGCCTTTTTTAGCTAATAGTGGCGGTTATGCGACGCTTAGTTTTATACCTACCTTAGGTACTATGATTTTGGGTTTGATGGCTGGCAAAGAATTGAAAAGTGAAAGCACTCCCTATGAAAAAATAAAAAAATTCGTCATTTGGGGCATTGCGCTCATGGTTTTAGCGGTGATTTTACACTTTTTAAATATATGCCCCATCGTAAAACGCATTTGGACACCGACTTGGACGCTTTACAGTGGTGGTGGTTGCTTCCTGTTTTTAGCCTTTTTTTATTGGGCAATAGATGTATTGCAAACCCAAAAATGGTATTTTATTTTAACAGTTATTGGGGTGAATTCGATAGCGGCTTATGTCATCGCACACACCATTGATGGTTTTATCAGCAAATCACTTTTTATCCATTTGGGTCAGAATTACGCTGCGTTTTTAGGTACGGCTTATGCTCCATTGATACACGGTTTTTTTGTCCTCTTTTTTGAATGGTTGATATTGTGGTGGATGTATCGAAAGCGGATTTTTATTAAAATATAGTGTAAAAATAAAAATGAAAACGCACATTAGCATCTGAAACAAGTTCCCAATTAACCCCTCAGTAGTCAGTCAAGTTAATTATGTCGGGTGCAACTCTTGGAAAGTTGTAAACTTTCCAAGAGTTTACATAAAAAAATAACCTGACACGATTAACTTGACTATCTACCAGTATAAGACCGTTATTTTACGATTTTAATAAGAATTTTGACCTAATTTAAAATAAAACAAATGCAATCAAGAAGAAAATTCATCCGATGGTCAGCTTTAAGTTTACCTTTTTTAAGCACTTTAAAAAATGCTTTAAATGCTACACCTACTCAACCTTTTACAATTGGCAACAAACCGATTGTGGTGTCCACTTGGGATAGCGGTTTGCCCGTTAACAAGGTGGCTTGGGAGGTATTGAAAAAAGGCGGACGTGCCTTAGATGCCGTAGAAGCGGGCGCTATTTCAATCGAAAATGATATTAGTTGTTGCGTAGGTTTGGGTGCAAATCCCGACCGCGATGGGCATGTTACTTTGGATGCGTGCATCATGGATGAAAAGGCGAATTGCGGGTCAGTCGCTTTTTTAGAAAACATTAAGCATCCCATTTCAGTGGCTCGCAAGGTAATGGAAACCACGCCCCACGTGATGTTGGTAGGGGAGGGCGCATTGCAATTTGCCCTCCAAAATGGTTTTAAAAAAGAACCGAATAAACTATCCGCCGATGCTGAAAAAGCCTATAAAAATTGGCTTAAAAAATCAGAATATAAGCCCGTTATGAATGTCGAATTGCAGCAGAAGAAAAAGCCCAAACCTGCCGCAAGTGGCAAACAAACACTACCCCCTCAGTATTTGGAGAATGGTGACTTCAACCACGATACGATGGGCACAATTGCTTTGGATGCTTCGGGCAATCTTTCGGGTGCGTGTACCACGAGCGGCATGGGTTTCAAACTGCGGGGTCGTTTGGGCGATTCACCCATTATCGGTTCTGGTCTTTTCGTGGACAATGAAATTGGGGCTTGCGTGGCTACTGGTCAAGGCGAAGAGGTGATTCGAG
>JANMYC010000670.1:0-1657 GCA_031381715.1 Saprospiraceae bacterium | reverse complement strand
GTTTCGGATAAAAATGCGCTTATTCGCTTGCTTCCGGGCGAATATCGAGTTTATACCTCTACGAAGTTACCTCAGCCCCCAGGCGGTTATTTTCGTTATTCAACCACAGCTACGCAAGAATTTACGGATCAAGTCAATGAATTTATGATTTATCCGAACCCCTCAGTATTAGGCAGAATTTTCATCGGTTTTAACCTAAAAAAAGGGGGTGATGTGAAATGGGAAGTCATCAATACCGTTGGTCAAGTGGTGGTGAATAGTCCCTTGAAAACGCTGTCGCAAGGCAGTTTTCAAGATGAAATTACGCAATCATTGAACGCAGGGAATTACTTCATTCGACTTTCCGTCAATGGCGTGACGGGCATTCAGAAATTGGTGGTGGGCGATTAATTTTCATTATTTTCATAGGGCTTCACCCTATAATCACGTATTTCGCCCTTTCAGGGCTTATATTGTTTTTTAATGAAAAACGTGTAAATTCATTACAAATGAAGGAATTTATACGTTTTTTATCAAAAAAACAATCTAAGCCCTGAAAGGGCGGGATACGTCAACATAGGGCAAAGCCCTATGAATTTAAACCAATCCTATACCCATTTAAAAAGTCCTTAACGCCCATCCGTTTACGACCTTCTAATTGAATATCCAATAAGCGAATATAGCCGTTGAGAGTCGCTATTTTAATAAAATTTTTATTATCAGTGACCAATTGCCCAGTGGGATGTTCGGGTGTTGTGATTTCTTTTTCCGTTTTAAAAACCTTTAATTTCAAACCATCGAGCATTGTCCAAGCTGTGGGATAAGGCGACAGTCCGCGCACGAAATTGTGCACCCCCTCAGTATTTTGATTAAAATTGATTTGGCAAGTTTCAAGGAAAATCTTAGGCGCATGAGTCGCAACAGTATCTAATTGCGGTTGCAAAGTAAAATCGCCATTCTCCACTGCTTTTACCGATTTTAAAACCGTTTCAGCACCTAAAACCATCATTTTGTCGTGAATCTCGCCAGCATTTTCATCGTCTCCGATGGGTAAACTGGCTCTAAAAAGGACATCACCTGTATCAATTTCATGTTTTAAAAAGAAGGTAGTGACCCCCGTTTCTTTTTCACCGTTGATGATTGCCCAATTGATGGGCGCAGCACCCCGATATTTAGGTAAAAGTGAACCGTGCAAATTCATGGTGCCAAAACGAGGCATAGTCCATACTATTTCGGGCAACATTCGGAAAGCGACAACAATGAAAATATCTGCATTTAAAGCCCTTAATGACTCTACAAATTCAGGATTTTTCAGCTTTTCAGGTTGAAAAACGGGCAAATTATGCGCAATCGCATACTGCTTCACGGCGGATTGGATGAGTTGCTTTCCACCACGTCCACCGAGTTTATCCGTAGCGGTGACGACACCGACTATGTCATAACCATTTTTTAAAAGTATATCCAAACTGGATACTGCAAATTCGGGCGTACCCATAAATACAATTTTCATAGGCGTAATTTAGAACTTATGTTCTGTTTTGATTATTTTGTCCGAAAATTAAGACGATTTTTTGTTTCGGACATTTAAATCGTGTTTTTAATTTTGAAACCATACATAAAAGTTATTAAGCCACGAACCTGTCTGCCGACAAAGGCAGGTTCGTGGTTCAAAACACCT
>JANMYC010000661.1:0-4003 GCA_031381715.1 Saprospiraceae bacterium | reverse complement strand
GTGGAAAGATAGTTGGACGGTATATCTAAAGCCTTTTAATTGGCAAAAAGGCGATTCGTTGTATGTTGTCGCCCATAGAATTGGGTACGATAAAACCGTTGTCAATACTGTAGGAAAATAAATCGTTAATGGTTTAAATTTTTAGAAAACAACACAGATTATGAAAACACACCTTATTTTATTACTTGCGTGCCTTATTACTTTCACAGGTTTTCGTACAAAAAATGAAAATCCCAAACAACCCAATATCGTTTGGATTTCAATAGAGGATACATCTCCCGATTTCATCGGGTGCTACGGTAATAAGCAAGTGAAAACGCCCAATATTGATGCTCTCGCTACTGAGGGGGTGCGTTTTACGCGTGCGTACAGTACGAATGTGGTGTGTTCACCGTCTCGACATACGATTATCACAGGCGTGCGGACGGCGGAAGATGGTTGTGGCAACCACCGAAGCCAATTTAAAGTGCCAACGGCAGTAAAGGGTTTTGCTTCTTATTTAAAAAATGCGGGCTATTTTACAAGCAATAATGCCAAAACGGATTATAATTTAGCGAATGAGAAGGCTTTTATTGAAAATAATTGGACAGCACAGGGCAATAAAGCGGAGTATACACAGCGAAAAGAGAACGCACAACCTTTCTTTTCAATTTTTAATGTCAATCAATCGCATCAAAGTTATACTGCTGTTTTTAGCAATGTTTGGTACGAAAAAAATGTGTTGAGTACCCTAAAAAAAGAAGAGATTATTAGCGCAGACGGTTTAGAAGTGCCACCATTTTACCGACAAAATGACACCAATCGGATGAATATGGCGCGGCTCTACAATTGCCTTCGGGCAACAGACAATGAGGTGGGACGCTTGGTTAAAATGTTGAAAGACAAGGGAGAATGGGATAATACAATCGTTATTTTCTTTTCAGACCACGGACAAGGGATGCCCCGTTTCAAGACAAATGCGTCTCGTTTGGGTCATCAAGTGCCGTTTATCATCCGTTTTCCCGAAAAATACAAGTCACTTATGCCTGCTAAAATGGGCGGCACTTACGATGATTTGGTCACGTTTGAAGATTTTGCGCCGACGCTTTTGAGCCTTGCAGGTTTGCCCAAACCCGATTATATGAAAGGCAGAATTTTTTTAGGCGATAAAAAAGAACCCACTGACAATGTATTTTGGGGTTGCCGCGACAATACCGACGAAGTGATTGATATGGGTAGAACGGTCATAAAAGGCGATTTTGCCTATGAGCGCATTTATTTTCCGCACCGTCCCATTTTACAACAACACAGCTATTGGAACCGTGCCGAAATGGTGGGGCAGATGCGCAACGACTTTCAAAACAAAACGCTCAATGAATTACAAGCCTCTTTTTTCATGCCGCGTGTTGCCGAATATCTATTTAATCTTAAAGCAGACCCTTGGGAAACTGTCAATTTAGCGCATAAAAAAGAGTATGAAAAAGTATTGCTCGAAATGCGGCAAATCAATCAAACTAAGATGAAAATCTACGGTGATTTAGGTTTTTTGCCCGAAAATGTCCTTGCTCAAATTGACAAAACGCAAGCTATTAGAGATTGGAAACAGCCCAATTACAATTTTAAAAAATACGCCGCTGTTGCCGAAATGGTCGGCATGGGTAAGGGTTTCATCCCCCAACAAATGAATTTATTGGCAGATAAAGACAGTGTTGTGCGCTTTTGGGCAGCGATTGGTTTGCGTAATCAAAAAGCGAATGATTTGAGTAAAAGCAAACTGAAAAAAGCCTATGAAATGGAACAATCAGAAATGGTTAAAATTGAATTGGTGGTCGTGTTTATTCATCTTTTTCAAGACAAAACGAAATTACAAGACTTGGTGAATATTATCGCCAAATCACCCAACGCTTACGCCACCCGTCAAGCAGCAACGCATTTGGAAAATTACGCGGATTTACCCGATGCTATTGCGGAACAAATTCGGCAAATACGCCCTGAAGTTTTGGAACGTCATAAAGCGTCGGCAATGAGTTATCCGATAACAGCCGCTTTGGGCGTAATTTTAAAAGAAAAAATAAAAGAATAGCATTAAAAGTGGGCTTTTACTGAGGGGGTATTTTCCTCCACCTTTCCAAAAGTTTAAAACTTTTGGAAAGTTATTATCCCAAAAAAGGCAAAATACTGAGGGGGTGTGATTTTACATAAAACATTGATTTTCAATTTAATAAAAGTAAAAATGAATAAGATTTTTCTTAAAATCCTAAGCATCGTGTGTGCTGTAATTTTCACTTCTGCCAATCTTTTCGCAGAAATCAAACTACCCGCCATTTTTGGTAACAATATGGTTTTGCAACAGCAAACCGATGTCGCTGTTTGGGGTACAGCCGATACAAACGCAACTATTGAGGTCATCACCTCTTGGAATAATAAAACCTACACAACTAAAGCAACAGACGAGGGGCGTTGGAAATTGAAAGTAGCGACCCCAAAAGCAGGCGGCCCCTATAACCTCACGATTAGCGATGGCAAAGTGTTGACATTGGAAAATGTACTCATTGGTGAAGTTTGGGTATGTTCTGGGCAGTCGAATATGTCCATGCCTGTGAAAGGAAATTCTAACCAACCTATAATGGGTTCATTGGACGCAATTGTTTCTGCCCCAAACTCAACGATGCGTTTTTTTACTGTTAAAATGGCAGCAAATATTCAACCGCTCGACGATTTTAAAGGGCAATGGGACACCTGCGACCCTCAAAGTATCTCTGAATTTAGTGCAACTGCCTTTTATTTTGGGCAAATGTTGCAAAAAGTGCTGAACGTACCTGTCGGACTCATCCATTCAAGTTGGGGTGGTACGCAGATACAAGTTTGGATGAGTGAAGGCAATTGTAAAGAATTTGATTTTATAAAATTGGCGACAGAAATGCCCAAATTTCAAGGCGCACCAAGAACGCCAACGGTTTTGTACAATGCGATGATTAATCCAATGGTGGAATATGGGATGCGTGGCGCGATTTGGTATCAAGGCGAAGGCAATAGAGGAGAACCTGAAAACTATCAAAAGACGATGCCCTCTATGATACGCGACTGGCGTACCAAATGGGGAATTGGCGATTTTCCTTTCTATTATGCTCAAATTGCACCTTATGGCTATCCATCTGGGCTAAATGCAGCTTATCTGCGCGAAGCACAACTCAATGTTTCAACGACTACGCCCAACGTTGGTATGGCGTGTATTTTAGATGTGGGTGAAAAAGATATGATACACCCCGCCAATAAAGAAATCGTTTCAAAACGATTGGCATACTTGGCACTCGCTCAAACCTATAATATTAAAGGCATAAATGGTTCAAGTCCTGTCTATAAAGCCATGAAAGTGGTCAAAGACACGGCAATGCTGTCCTTTGATTATGCCCCGAATGGTCTAACGTCTTTTGGAAAAGAGCTATCAAATTTTGAAATAGCGGGTGCGGATAAAAAATTCTATCCCGCCAAAGCGGTGATTATCCGAGGGGGTGTTTCTGTAATATCTTCATCAGTAGCCGAACCTGTTGCGGTTCGATATGCCTTTAAATCTTTTGTAGTAGGTGACTTATTTGGTACGAATGGCGTTCCTGTTTCTTCATTCCGCACCGACGATTGGGCGCGCGAAAAGTAGGAAATACTCGAAATTGTACGTCGATTTTAGACAATTTCTTTTAAAAACGCTCAAAATACTGAGGGGGGTAAAAGATTGATTTTCAGCGAATTAACACTTGAAAATTGATTTTAAATTTCATTAAAAAAATAAAAAATTATGAACAAAAATATAGGTTTCAAAACGACGGGATGGCTGAAAAAAATGCTTTTCATAACAGCATTGCACTTAGTCAATTCAGGCACAATGTGCTTGGCGGGCGGCATGGAAACGAATGTCAACGTCAAACCTGCTGATTTTCCAGAGCGATTGAGGGACAATCTGAAATTTCAGATGGGATGGGAAAAAGGTTATATTGATGTCACCAAACCGCCCTACAATGCGGTAGGC
>JANMYC010000641.1:0-3251 GCA_031381715.1 Saprospiraceae bacterium | reverse complement strand
CCAATGTCATTGCGAGCGATAGCGTGGCAATCGAGGAAAAATGTATTGGTTCAATTGCCGAATTGCAACGTGAAATTGATAAAGCCAATAAAGCTTTTGGCTTAAATCAAACCGTTCCAGAGGATATGCACCGCCCTTACATTGATGATATTATCCTCGTTTCGGATAGTGGTCAAAAGATGTATCGGGAGTTGGATTTGATTGACGTATGGTTTGATTCAGGTTCAATGCCATATGCACAATGGGGTTTGGATGCCGAAAAACTGGCAAATGGTGATGAAATGCCATTTAAATCCCCTTTTGAGGTATCATATCCTGCCGATTTTATCGCCGAAGGTGTTGACCAAACTCGTGGTTGGTTTTACACATTGCACGCGATTGCTGTCATGGCTTATGACTCCGTGGCATTTAAAAATGTCGTTTCCAATGGTTTAGTACAAGCCAAAGACGGTCAAAAAATGTCGAAATCAAAAGGCAATGCTGTTGAACCTTTTGAAACGATTGCCAAATTTGGGGCAGATGCCACTCGTTGGTATATGGTATCGAATGCGCAACCGTGGGACAACTTGAAATTCGATATTGATGGCATCACCGAAGTGCGCAATAAATTCTTCGGTACGTTGTACAATACCTACAATTTCTTTGCGATGTACGCCAATGTGGATGGTTTTCAACAAGATGAAATGAACCAAACGCCCGTGGCTGACCGCATCGAATTGGACAAATGGATTTTATCAAAATTACATAGTTTGGTGGGTGAAGTCACTGATTTTTATGCCACTTATGAACCCACTCAAGCCGCTCGTGCCATCGAAAAATTCGTGGATTCTGACTTCTCTAACTGGTATGTACGCCTCAGCCGTCGCCGTTTTTGGAAAGGTGAAATGTCCGAAGATAAAAAAGCGGCGTATGAAACGATGTACGAATGTTTGATGGTTGTAGCCCAATTATCGTCGCCAATTGCACCGTTTTTCTCAGACTGGTTATATAAAAACTTGACTGATGGCATCCGTTCAAAAGCGATTGAAAATGATACGCCATTGAAACATACATCGGTGCATCTGACGGATTTGACACGCCCAAGCTTGGCTTACATTGATAAAGATTTGGAGCAACGCATGGATTATGCACAACGCATTTCAAGTTTGATTTTGAGTTTGCGTAAAAAAGCTAAAATCCGTGTTCGTCAGCCGCTTCAAAAGGCGATGTTACCGATTTTAGATGCGAATTTTATCCAACAAGTAGAAGGTGTAAAAGACTTGATTTTGGCTGAAACCAACGTCAAAGCGTTTGAATACATCACCGATACTTCGGGCGTTGTGAAAAAACGTATCAAACCTAATTTCAAGACTCTCGGTAAAACATTGGGTGGCAATATGAAATTTGCCCAAACCGCTATCGAGGCTTTGACGCAAGAGGATATTGCAGTGATTGAAAAAGATAAAACGTTCAATCTCGATGTCAACGGCACCACTTACCCCCTCAGTATTGATGACTTCCTCATCACATCTGAGGACATTCCAGGTTGGGAAGTGGCAAGCGATGGCGATGTCACCGTTGCCCTCGACATCACCTTGAATGACGAATTGATTGCTGAAGGAACTGCCCGTGATTTGGTCAATAAAATCCAAAATATCCGTAAAGACAAGGATTTTGACATCACCGACCGTATCAACGTCACTATCGAAAGTCACGCCGCCATTTTAGAAGCTGTTTCTAAATTCAAAGACTATATCAAAAGTGAAGTCTTAGCCGATTCTCTTGTATTAGCCGATTCTTTATCTGTTGAGAAAACGGAATTGAACGATGAAGTTTCTCTGGGTATAGAGGTTAATTTGAATTAAAATTCAATATTTTACGATAAAAACGCCCTCTTAGTTGGAAATACTGAGGGGGTGTTTTAGTTTCGGAACATATAAATAGGTATGTGTATTTTAAAACCAAGACTCGTAGAGTCGGTCAATATTGTAGCCCACCAATTTATTGGTGGGTGAAATCAATCCCCAATATGGAGTGCCGCAGGCACGACGCATATAAATTTTTCCATTATATAAAACATTTATTTCAAATTGATTGTCATAATTATTTTGAAATTGAAGATTAATTTTACATTTGTAGTGTTATGATTTCAAGGTTTTAATTATATGCGCCGAACCTACGGCACTCATTAAATAGGTTTATTTTATACCCACCAATAGATTGGTGGGCTCCAATATTGACCGACCCGATGGGTCTTTTATTTGAACATATATATGACATTAAATATCTTCCTAAAACATTTTATTCACAACATACAAAGAGAAAATGGCTAACACTTACCACCAAATTTACATCCAAACCGTCTTTGCTGTTAAATATAGAGAAGCTACAATCAGCAATGAGTGGAAACATGAATTATATGCTGTTATTGGTAATTTGATAAATGAATCAAATTGTAAAACATTGATTATCAATGGCATCGAAGACCATGTTCATTGTTTTATAGCTCTAAAACCAAGTATTTCTATTGCTGATTTAATGAAAACGGTAAAAGCTAAGTCCTCAAAATGGATAAATGATAATCGTAAAACAAGATTACACTTTGCTTGGCAAGAAGGTTATGGAGCGTTTTCATACAGTCGTTCGCATATAGATGATGTGTATAAATACATTTTAAATCAAGAAGAGCATCATAAAAAACAGAGTTTTCGAGATGAATATATCAACTTTTTAAAAAAGTTTGAGATCCCGTTTGATGAGCAATATATTTTTAAAGAGTTGATTTAATCATTGAAAATTATATGCGCCGTGCCTACGGCACTCATAAAATAGATTTATTTTGTACCCACCAATAAATTGGTGGGCTCCAATATTGACCGACCCGATGGGTCTTTTATTAGATTTTATATTCTTTTAATGCCCAAAACACTTCTTAGCCAAAAATACTGAGGGGGTGTTTTTTTAAATAAAACTGCTATTTTTGTATAATCAAAACTTCTTTTTATTACTGATATTAAAACCAAAAACATGTTATTTAAAAGACTCTTGATTTTACTGGCTCTTCTTTCATTAATAAATTTTGATGGCTTTTCACAGGAGGGTTTAGTTTTTAAAGGACTAAATATTAGTCGTTACCCAAATTATCCTTTAAGTAAAGTCAAAACTCATTTACACAGAGTTGTGATTTGGCAAGATTCTATTCTTAAATTAGACACTTCAACCGATACTTTAAGTTCACTCAAAGGTGATATGCAATTTTTCTCTGTTAATTG
>JANMYC010000621.1:0-1520 GCA_031381715.1 Saprospiraceae bacterium | reverse complement strand
AACTGTAAGACTGCATTTTGAAGCGGTGTTTTACAAATGTCGCGTATTTCTAAATGGTGTCTTACCGTTTTATCTTGTATCTCCGTCGGCAATTTAAACCCTTTGCGATACCACGATTTGCCAATGTGGTTGTACCGCCTGTCCAAACTCCAACAATGCGGCACGGTCACTTTATCAAAAGCGTCGGCGAAGTAATTGGTATCTTTTTCAGCAACTTTCCACGACTTCTGCCAACCCGCTATTTCGCCTTTATTCAAAGGGTCAATGGCGAAATTCCATGTGCCGTTGAGAGAAATTTCTTGCGCTTGTGTTTGAGCGCACACAAGGCTTATAATCAGACAAAAAAGGTATTTTTTCATAAAATCAAGTTGTTTTTCACTAAAAAACGTTGTTATACTGAGAGGGTAAAAAACTCATTTATAAACTGTTTCTGTTAATGTAATTTCTAACAGCGTCGTTGCTGGATTCTGTAAATAATCTACACCACTAATCGTAAGGGTATTGTCTTTATTTTTGACCCATAAAAGCTCTTTACCATCGTAGAGATTGATTACTTTCGAGACCTTTTTATTGCCTATTGACTGTGTTATAAATTGACCAGATTTCAACTCACGATAACCACCATAAATATGACAGTAGATTTTATTGTCTTTGAAAGTAAAACCGTATTCACCAAAAAGCGGCTGCCAAGGGCCGCCTCTTGTGTTATAAACGCCCTCTCCTACTTTAGATAGCCAATTACCCATTTTAAGAAGGACATCTTGTTGATTTTGTGGAATTACGCCTTCTCTATCGGGTGAGACATTTAAAAGTAAATTATGGTTTCTCACGACACAATTAGATAAATACATCACAATTTCTTCAAAACTATACACTTTTGAATTGGGCTTATATCCCCAACCACCTCTTTGTAAACTTACACATTTTTCGGTATAAGTTATATTACTAATTTTGCCAGAAGAGTAAGAACCGCCTTCTTCAGCATGAACACCGCCTGTCCATCCAAAACGCTCGTTTACAAGCATTTCAGGTTGGTATTTACCCACCACGCCCATTATACCCAATGCTTTACCCGTTTCTTCTTCTTTAGTGATGTATTTTTTATCAATTTGCCATTCGTTTGCGGGATTTTGATATTTTTTTGAATCCCAAAATGCTTCTGATAATGCTTTGTTTTTAACTTGACCTAAGGAATGACCATCCCAAAATATATAACTGATTGTACCATAATCTTTTAGAAGCCTTGTTACTTGCTCATACACTTCTTCCTTCATCTTTATCGCATCGTCTTTATGCCATTTTGCTGCTGTTTTATAACCCCAAACATTTGGTAAAATATTGTTGCCAAAGGGGTCGTAAAAACCAACATATCGCCAATTGACGGGCGAGTAATACAAACCGACACGCAACCCCGAAGCCCTTACAGCATCGGCATATTCTTTTATCAAATCGCGTCCTAAATCTTTTTGGCTCGTCCAACTAAAAGGGTGCTTACTGTCAAAAAGGGCATAGCCATCGTG
>JANMYC010000617.1:0-1952 GCA_031381715.1 Saprospiraceae bacterium | reverse complement strand
AATAAATTTTTAGGTGAATATATTACTGGATTAGATGTTGAAATAGGTTATAATGTATATGAGTACGACCGAGTAAGCTCCACTGACCCCAATAAACAATTCGGGCAACAATTCCGTTTGAGAGGTAATTATATCATTGATGATAAATGGTCGATCGGTGGAGGTGTAGGGGTTGAAAGCGGTAGCGTAGTACAAAACCTCAATAATACCACTAATTTCCTCGGCTATGACGCATTTTTGGATTATTCACTCAGCCAAGACCGTCGCCTAAAATTGCGTTTTTCATTCGTGAGTGACCAAGTGGTACAGAATAGAAGATACAAGCCCGCAGTCGGTTTACGCTTCAGGAAGGAATTTGATAGAATAGAAGACCTTTTCAAAAAGGTCAGCCCCAATACGCCGCCTGTTAAAACACCAGTACCCGCTCCCGCTCCAAATTTATAAAAAGTATCCAATCGCATCATTCAAGCGCTCAAAATGAAATGGTTTGTCTTTTTTATTGAGCTTTTATCTGCTTTAAATATTTACGCTCAAAATCCAAATTCTCGCGATTTTGAAAGGGATATTAATTCTCTCACTCTACACATTACGCAAAATATCAGCGATGACTCACTTAAAGTAGAAGCCATTTATAATTGGGTGACATCAAATATCCGTTATGATACTTATTTTCGTCGTCGCTTGGAAGGCGATACCAGCTTGACTCAAGAACCTAATTATGTTATTAGAAGTAAAAGAGCGGTGTGTATTGGCTTTTCAAAACTGATAAAAGAGATGTGTTCTATCTCTCAAATTAAAGCCTTCATTGTAGAGGGTACTGCTAAAAACGATGGTGGGTTCAGAGCCGACCCCGATGGTCACGCTTGGAATGCCGTTAAAATTAATAATTCATGGTATCTTTTGGATGCTACGTGGGGAATTACCAGCCCGCAATTTTCTAAAAAGTTCTTTCTCACTACCCCCTCAGTATTTATCGAATCTCATCTTCCATACGACCCACTTTGGCAATTAATGGAGCAACCAATTGATTTTGAGTGTTTTACATATAATAAAAACTGCTCTAATAATACATATTTCAACTTTAAAGATAGCCTCAGCGTCTGGGAAAATCTTGATTCCATTTCAAGAGGATTAAATGAAGCCAATCGAATTCTTAACTACAACTCAAAAGACGTGCGAGCATTAAAACAGTTGGGCGAGTTTTACACTCAAAATGCTTTAAAATTTTATCAAGAATACATGCAAATCAAGCAAAATTATACGAATAAAAAACCAATAACGGGCAGCAAACAAGTAGTAGAAACCCTTTTAAAACAAGCAACGCAAAACCTGAATCAAGCAAAAGGCTTTTATGAGCGCATCATTCCGTTGGTAAAAACAAAAAACTACACGGATGCCCACATGAATATTGATGTAATCAGTGAAAATTTAGCGATAATCGAAGAAGAAAAAGCATATGTCTTGAAGTATTTTAAATAGCTGTATTTGGTTTGTTAGTTGTAGGTTATTAGTTATTGTGCTTTGTTCGCTAACGATAACTTTAAAACCCTACATAAAATTTATTTGGCTACAAATTACGAATTTCGCTAATTCGTGGCTAAAAAAAATTATGTAGGGTTTCAAAACGATAACCAATAACTAACAATCAATAACTATAAATAAATATCCCCTATCAAATAAGTAGCTGCTGAGCCACTAATATGCACCCTATCCCCCCTCAGTACACAACTCAATTCTCCTTTCCGAACGGACAACTGCTGAGCTGTAAACTGAGTTTTACCCAATTTTTCAGCCCAATATGGCGTCATAGTTGTATGAGCAGAACCAGTCACAGGGTCTTCATCAATACCCGCCCCCGGAAAAAAACAACGTGAAACAAAATCCACTGAATCGCCCACGGCAGTGGCAATCAAACCTCGCGAACCCAGTTGTTTCATTAAACCAAAATCAGG
>JANMYC010000594.1:0-4432 GCA_031381715.1 Saprospiraceae bacterium | reverse complement strand
GAGTACGAAAATGTTAAATCATAAGCCGGTGCTAAACGCCATTTGCCTGTGGCATCCATGAGAAATGAGAAATTTTTGCTATGGTCGTCTCTGTAATTGGCAAAAACATTGAAAGCGGCTAATCGCAACACTTTTTCATAAGTCTTTACATCTCTTTCAAGTTGAAAAGCGCAATCCATCAAATGTCCATAATCTAAGGCACTTAACCGAAAATTGTCGTGCATCATGCCTGCCGCCGAATGAAGATGCAACCTATTATTGCCTTGTCTATCAAAGCGTTTCGTTCCAAAATAAACTTTGCCCGACTGCCCTTTGAATAATTGGCATGGACTCATTTCGATACCTGCATCTATTGCCATTTTGTAATAAGCGTATTCAATATTGGCAATATCAGAGCTGTCAAAAGAAGAAGGAAATTTTATCAACCAATGCTTGTAGCCAAGAGGTAATTCTTTGTCTGCCTTGATAAGGTGTTGATTTTCAGGGTTATAGCCAACTAAAATTTTAGGTCTTGCGCCGCCCGACGACCCACCTAATCTAAACAATTCACCCAATACCTCGGAAGCTGTACCTGCGATAGTCTGTTGCGTCGCGTTGGCAATTTCATCCAATTCAATCCTAAACTCAGCAAGATTTTCCACGGGCATTTCGGGTTTATACCTCAGTATAAACGCCTATTTTTTGTAAAAACCCCTCACTTGCGGCAACAATGCGACGAAAATAAGCGGAATCGAAAAAAGCATATAAAACGTTTGTAGCCAACCCACGCCTTGTATATACATCGTTTCAACTTGTATCCAAATGATTAAGGCAAAAGCAACATAAATGCTGAATGACCACGCCCAATACATATCTTTGAAGAAATTGAAATATTCGGCAAATTTATTGTCCGTCTTTTTGAGCAAAAAATACACTAAAACACTTGGAAACAGCCCTAAAACAGTGAATAATATAATACCCGGGATTAAAAAATCATTGAAAGGCGACCGTGCTAAAATGGATAAAGGCAAACCACCAAGGAGTTTACCAGATGGAGAAATAATTAAAGCACCGCCGCCGCCGATTGCACCTAATCCGAGGAAAGTCAATAAGGAAAGGTGGATATTTCTTGCTGTTTTTGATGTCATGATTAACGATTTTTAAAAATATATGAACAAGATTACTCAGCAGTACCCCCTCAGTATTTCATTAATTTTCAACGTTTTAATGCGTTCTAAAATAAATTAAATACGTATGCCAATTATGAAAAATTAAAAATATAACCACAACAATAAAATACCACAACCTTTTGAAAGGAATATTGAAATAAAAAGAATTGCCAATTAATCCTATCCCAATCAGCCAAAACAAAGGTGTATAGGCAGGTGCTAATAAGCCTAATTCACTTTTACTCCATGCACTATTTGGAAAATACATCAAGATTAGCCAGGAAACAAAATACAACAGTGTTCCAATGACATATAAAACAAGCCCTTTTTTCTGAACGGGATTTACAATTTTTATGGGCATAAAGGATATTAAAACAAACATAATTAATCTTGAAATATTTTCAATTTGAATGATATACGAAGGAATTTCCTTCCAAAAAGGTTGAATTTGAGGTGCTTTCGGCAATCTATCCGTAAACAGATAATCCCATAATAAAATAGGAATTGTTAAAAGGAAACAGGTGAATATGTATTTTTGAATGTTTTTAAATATCATTTCTATATTTCTTTAAAATTTTTCAATAACAACCAACAACCCAATAAACCACCAACCGATAATGCAACATACAAAGGCATTAACGGATCCCATTTTCCGTAAACCTCAGAATAAGCAAGCGCGGCTGTCCCGATGGATAATACAAGACCGTAAGTAAACCCTTTTACCAACATCATAATGCCCATAACGAAACCCCAAGAACGCCGTTGCCATAACAAAATGGCGGCTATGACGGAAACAGGCATAACAATAGTAAAATCCAATGCAAAAACCACGCTTGTGGTCGTTCCCGTAAGCCGTATTGTTTCGGGGATAGTGCCTGATGTTAGGAAGGGCACAATCATACTTAATTCTACCATAAAAAGCATCAAAGCAATGAGCAACAAATACCCGCTTACCCATTTCACAGGTGTTTTTTCATAAAAATTTAGGGCGATAGAATCAAGCGACGATTGAGAAAAAAACAAAACAAGCGCACAAGCTGATAACGACAACAAAGCCGCATAAACGAGGAAAAAAACGTTAAAAGCCGCTCCAAAAAGATAAAAAGCGAAGTTGTAAAAGACATACCCCAACAAGCCTAAAAGGATTAAAAACCACCGAGTATTGCCTTTTTGCGCTAAAATTAGGGCGACAATCAACAATGGCACAACAACAAATAAGGTGATAATATCATTGGTATGCCACGCCATTTTCACAAAAGCATTGTCATTGTAAAGGTTTTTCATAACTAAGCCGCCCCCAGAAGCAACTGCCGCAAGGAGTATAATAATGCCAGAGAGCATAAACGCCGTTTTATTTTTAACCATTTCCCTGCTTTTCAATTGTTTATAAAAACCCTATTAAGTTGCCTTCCACCAACGATACAAACACCCACGAAAATAGCCGCAGGCAATAAAAACCAGAATAAAAAAGGCTCGATATAATTAAAAGTCATCCAATCTTTTAACACAGCAAAAAGCATATAATAGATAATAATTACCCCAATTAAAGCGGTGATAAAACTTATTAAAATTGCTTTTTTTAAATTAAGTTCGGGATTAAAATAAAGCAATAATTTTTTCAAAATAAGAGCCACCACAGCCCCAATAATTGCTGAAAATACTGCCATTAAAAGTGAGAAAATGGCAATCGAATAAACCATCGAAAAACCGTTTGCCATGATAATAGAAGTCTTTTCTTCTTGCGGCACAATGCTGTAAATCGTTGAAGAAGAACGAATTACAACGTAAACCGCCACCACCAATGAATAGCCAAATACGGCAGCAATGCCTACAAGGGCGCCATTGTAAGCGACTTTTTTATTGGAAATAATAGATAAGTTATTGTTCATTTTTCGCTCATTTCTTGTTGCCGTTCAGCGCGTTGTTTAATGCCCATCATCATGCCCGATTCCATGATAAAATGCAGGGGTTCAAACAGGGCATAATAATAAGCGGTGCTCAATGCGCTTTGCTTTATTTCCATTGAAGGATAGCGCACAATTAATCTTGTGCTGTGTAAATCAATGGGCAGTAAATGAAATGCCCAGCCACCGAGAGAATAATATTCATTGGGTCTTACCAAAGAAACCACCGTAAAAGGCTGATTATGACCATAATAAACGGTATCGCCTCGTTGGGGATTTTGCCATTCGGGATTCGGTATATCGTTGTTGACCATTTTTGCGCCGAACAAATTTTCTAACCAATAATAACTGTTAAAACCACCCCGATTTTGCCCCGTTTGAGCGACAAAAATCCATACGTTTTCCTTTGATGCTTTAATATTAATGGCACGGGTTGAGACAACTCTATTGGGAGAAATTGAGTCGTCTTCAAGCATTTTTGCACTTATTTCCGTAGAAGTTGCGCCCCAATTATTGTTTTGAGGTCGGATAAAAACCCAATAAATAAATGCAATAATTGCATAAAAAATAAAGGTGTATTTGATGAATTGTTTTATCGGTTTCATTTTTCAATTATTGTATTACGCATCAAATAGCCGCCAAAACCTGTCAACCACAGCATGAGTGGATACGCGACCCACCTTTCTGTACCACCCATACCGATAAAAGGCACGAGTAGAGAAGGTGAAAAAACCGCAATACACCATGTGGTTAAGGCAATTGACCCCAACAATATTCCTATATATTTAAAAGGTGCTGTGGTAATTTTGAAAGCCATAATAGCACTTACGCCACCCGATAAAAAGGCAAGCATCGCACTCATACCGTGATAGGGTCTTATGTTTCCGGGAAAAACGCCAACGCCCACTAAGCCTAAACCAAATAAAATTAGGGGTATCGTGAAACCCCATTTTTTAAAATATTTATGGACATTAAAAGCGGCTATTAAAATCATTAATCCACTGAAAAACATAATGCTGTTGAAGATACTTGAAGACGGTTCAAAACTTACGCTATTCGGCTGTCTTGTTGCCCCAAGGTCACTTATTTCGTTTTTAAAAGTGGAATAACCTGAAGGATAAAAGGTTTCAGCAGTAATAATGCCCATTAAAGTCACTGAACCAGCGAAAAAAAATAAGATGCCCGAAAATTTTAGATTGTTCATAATTTTGTATTTTTGAAAAAGAAGACCCCTCAGTATTTTGGGCTTTTTAGACATATTTTAGCCATAATTCTTCAGGCATATCCCTTGAAAAATTATGGCTAAATCCCTTTATTTTAGAATAAAAAAGACAATGCCAGACCCGTTGAAAAATAATTAAGGTCCACCGAAGTTGATAC
>JANMYC010000577.1:0-2917 GCA_031381715.1 Saprospiraceae bacterium | reverse complement strand
GTTAAATCGCTCACTTGGGTCGAGTAAACGTAAAGCTGTTGCAGTTGCTTTAAGTCTTTCAATGGGGTTAAATCGCTCACTTTTGTATTTTGTACGGAAAGCTGTTGCAATTGCGTTAAGTCTTTCAAAGGCGTTAAATCGCTCACTTGGGTCGAGGAAACGGAAAGCTGTTGCAATTGCGTTAAGTCTTTCAAAAGCGTTAAATCGCTCACTTGGGTCGAGGAAACGGAAAGCTGTTGCAATTGTGTTAATTTTTTCAAAGGAGTTAAATCGCTCACTTGGGTCGAGTAAACTCTAAGCTGTTGCAATTGCGTTAAATCTTTCAAAGGACTTAAATCATTGAGTTTCCACATGACATCTCTCGAACTACCTGAAATGTCCAATTTTTTTAGATTTCTCAGTAATTTGAGCTTTGGGGAGAGGATTTTGAGTTGATTTGGAATATTTAATGAATATAAAGGGTTTTTATATTCTTCAGCTGTTTTAACAGCATGAATGCGATAACCATTAGTCAATATCAACTCCTCCAACCAAGTGAGTTCAAATAGTTCATCAGGCAGTTCAGTTAAGCCACAATTGCCGAGGTCAAGGCGGGTAGCACAAGTTTTTTTAGCTTTTTGTATGAGTTGTAGAGCGAGTTCCATAGAAGTAGAATTTTTTATTTGAATTAGGATTTGAAAGATTTTAAAGATGTAGTAGGATTGTGTGTCTGCATTTGGGTTTGTACAATTTAATAGGGTTTCCTTTTGTTGGGTAAAAATAAGAAAGGTTTGGGAGAACAAATATGAAAAATATTAAATAATCTTTTTAATTGGGGTTGTTTTGTTTTTTTTCTTGCTGGAAAAACTTTTTTTCTCATTGGAATGGCTTTCATTCCAATTGGAATAGACTTTATTCTATCTGGAATAGATTTCATTCTAAATGAAATAGATTTCATTCCAACTGGAATAGACTTCATTCTAACTGGAATAACTTTCATTCCAACTGGAATAGACTTCATTCCAACTGGAATAACTTTCATTCCAACTGGAATAGACTTTATTCCAATTGGAATAGACTTTATTCTAACTGGAATAGACTTCATTCTAATTGGAATAGACTTCATTCCAGTTGGAAAAATGATGAAAATGGCTTAAAAACTTATTTAACAATATTTCTCGTTTGCTCTTTCATCAATTATATCAACCGTTTTCTCGATTTTTAAATACATAAAATAAATGATTTATATAAAACATATTTAATTTGTGTAATAGGCATTTGTTTTGAAGTTTAATGTTGGGGAGATTTTTCCCCAATCATTACATTAAAGTTAAAAATAATGAAAAGTGTAACTCTAAATGCGTTCACAAAATTATCGCAAGACGGTCTTGCCATCTATGCCCACCAAGTCATTTCTAATATGACTGCCGACAAGCAATTTGCCAACCTCAAAACCAACGTTGAAGCATTGAAAAAAAGCTATGATGCCTACAATCAGGCTTTGGTCAATAATACCAACGGGGGCAGGATTGCCACGATTGAAAAAGATACGTGCAAAAAAGAATTGATTGACCAAATGAGTAAAGTGGCATTTTTGGTGGATTTTCAAGCCAATGGTGACGAAACTGTTATCCTTGCCGCAGGTTTTGATGTCCGCAAACCCGCCGCAAATATCACTTCTTTGAATCCGCCAACGGTGCTCAAAATGATAAACGAGACCGAAAAAGGCGTGATATCGGTGCAATTGGAGAAGGTATTCGGAGCAACGGTTTATGGCATCGAAAAGCGCATCGTCACCGAAGGACAACCCGATACTGCTTGGACTAACGGCGATTACACCTCAGCGTGCCGAACCAAATTAATGGGTTTGGAATCGGGTAAAACCTACCAATTCAAGTTCAGAGCCATTGGCAACAAAGGTTTGGTGAGCGAATGGTCAGCGGCGCAGGAGGTTTTGGTTTCGTGATGGGGCTTTAGATAATGGATGAGAAATGCCGTAGGTATTGCATATCGGTAGAAATATAAAATTGATTCAAAGCGGAATCCCGTCGGGATGACATACAAAATATATCGTCCCTCTGGGACTCCCGAATCTTTTTCAATCGTTTTCTACCGATATGTAATGCCCACGGCATTTCCCATTGCGCATGTTTGGGGGAATTTTAAATTTTTCCGTTTTTCACAGGGCATTGCCTTGGGCTAACGTATTTCGCCCTTTTCAGGGCTTAAATTGTAATTACCTCGGATAGTCGCTTACGCTCCGCTTAGCCACTGATTTTACAGATATTGACTGATTTTACACTGATTTTTTAATATATACATGAAACGGGGTAAAATTCCGCTTTTCATAAACCATTGAAATACGTGATATTTCATTTAAAACCATACATAAAAGCTAAATTTGATGTTTTGAACCACGAACCTGCCTTTGTCGGCAGACAGGTTCATCGGATTACACGAATTACACTAATTAATGTGTTGACACAATTAAAACGAATGACACTAAAATTGCCCTTAAGGGCAATTTATTCGTGAAATTAGCTAAAATTGTCAACACGTAAATTAGTGTAATTCGTGTAATCCGATGAATTCGTGGCTTTATAACTTTTATGTATGGTTTCAAAATATTTCATATAAAACTCTTTGAGGGTTCAAAACCCTCAAAGAGTTAGCGCGCAAATACCCCCTCGGTAAAAGCGGGATTTTACCCCGTTTCATGTATACATACTTAAATCAGTGTAAAATCAGTCATTATCTGTAAAATCTGTGGCTGAACGGAGCGTAAGCGACTATGCAATTGAGCATTACGATAAATTTAAGATTACTTCCGCAATTCCTTTTTCAATATCTTCCCCGTTGCGCTCATCGGCAATGCCGTTAAAAACTCGACGTGGCGGGGATATTTGTAGCCCGCAATGCGCTCTCTTGTCCATTCGAT
>JANMYC010000570.1:0-2175 GCA_031381715.1 Saprospiraceae bacterium | reverse complement strand
GGATTAACTGAAATTCCATTTGGTGCCGACAGTGTTTTAGCCTATTTGAAAGGCGGTATTAATCGGTTTTTAGTATGTGAAAGCTTAACTCAAACGTACACTAAAAACAATACCGCGCTGACTAATAGTTTTTTATTTAGCCAATCATTGGTTTCCGGCAACACCAATCTCTATATTTTCACACTTGCAAAAGGGATGTTTCATGTTTTTCCAAATGGTGATAACTTTCCGCTTGTAGCAGCCGATTTGCATTGGGAATTTTTTAAACAATCAGTGACGACGGATATTAAAGAAATACGATTGCCAGACAACTCAGTGAATATTTATCCCAATCCTTCCAGCGATAAAATAACAATTGATTTTGTTGAAAATGTCACTGCGAGTGAAACGTGGCAGGAAAGGGGTAAATGTGATATATCGGTTTTTAATGCGTTGGGGCAACAAGTTTATGCAGTGAAAAATCATTCAAATGTGTCTTTGATTTTAAATAAAAAAGAAATAGGCAAAGGACTGTTTATTATAAAAATAAATCAAGGATATAAAACAATAACTAAAAGAATTGAATTCCAGTGATTTAACATGTCATTTTACAAAAAGGATATTGAGAATTTTCAAGCAGAGCTTGGGTTTTTAATATCCTTTTTCATTTTATATATTCTCAATTTAACTGATTTTTTGTAATGATTTATCACTGCCGTAATCAGTATTTAAAAGAAGAAAAAAAGATATAACTTTGGGTCATGTCAGACCTGGTCCTTCGAGAAAGCTTAGAAGCTTGTCATGCCTTGATTCGCCAGTTACTGACGATTATCCAACATGACCACACTCCACATGAAGCGTTAGGTTCACGGTTTGGGGATTTGGAAGCACGAGTAAATCAAAATAGTCGTAATTCAAGTCGTCCGCCGAGTAGTAATTTTGGCAGACATATGCCCAAACAAAAGACTGAAGTGTGTATTCCCAAAGCAGTCAAAGAGCAAGGCGGTGAAAAAGGACATACAGGCAAAACGCTTGAACAAATAGACCATCGAGATGAAATTGTTGAACTTACTACACCTTTTTGTAGCTGTGGTCAAATTTTGTCAATCGAACAAGCCGTTGTTGTCCAAACGTATCAAGTTTTCGACCTTCCACAACCCAAGTTGTCCGTCACGGAATATGAACGACTTGAGCAAAAGTGCTGTTGTGGTCGGGTACATTTAGCCGCATTACCAGAACATATTCATGCCACCGTCCCATATGGAGCAGGTGTACGTGCCTTAACAACCTTATTGAGAGAATTAACCTATCAAAAAGAGCAAGGCAAACTTTGGGCAACTCCAATTCATGATTTTCTACTCGCTCTGTATAAACGGACTGAAAAAGGCACTATTCCTGTTGACGATATCCACATTGTAAAGGCGCAATGGCAGAAACTCTGTCAAAATGCCATAATATTGGAAGAGATTCTACTGGCTCAACAAACGCCATCACCAGAACTGACTCTCTTTGATATACATCCTAAGAAAAGAGGGCGAAAACCTCGTGGAAAACCACTCAAACTTTTAGACACATTACTGCTCCATACCGAGGCTATTCTCGCTTTTGCCGAATTTGAAGCTGTCCCATTCAGTAATAACCAAGCTGAAAGACATATTAGACCTATCAAGACTAAGCTAAAAGTCGCAGGTTGTTTTCGGACAACCCAAGGGGCTAATCGCTATGCCGTATTCAAGGCTTTATTTCTACTTGTCGTAAACAAAAAGTCAATGTCTTCAATGAACTCAAAAAATTAGCGGAAAACCCTTTCTATTACGGCGCTCCCTTTGGGTGCTATACAATTACGAGTAAAGACTTAATTATTCTCATTAAAAGAATAAAAATTCGATACTTTCAACTTAGCCTCTCACCTTAAAACCCTAAAAAAATGGTTACCTCGTTATTCTTTACTTGCCGCTTGTGGCATGACACTATCGTCAGTACTTGCCTTGTGCGACATCAATACGCGCGTAATTTTTTCAATCATTTCCTCTGGTGAAAATGGTTTACCGATGTGGTCAGTCATGCCGAATAGCTGCGCCTTTTCTTTTTCAGTCACATAAGCCGAAGCTGTGAGGGCAATTATAGGCAACGTTGATTTTATCGGATTTTTCAGGCGTCTAATCTCAGCTACTGCATGGTAGCCATCCATTCGAG
>JANMYC010000539.1:0-3070 GCA_031381715.1 Saprospiraceae bacterium | reverse complement strand
GAGGTATAATCCCCCCTCGGGGGTATGGGGGCGAACTTGAAAATTGGCGACTACTTTAATTCCCCACTTGACTCAAAACACAAACGTTACGAAATTTAAATGTATCTCATGAAACCATTTATTAGTCTTTTATATATTTTATTGGCCACTTTTTCACCCCTTTTTGCTCAAAACGGTATTGAACTCAAAAAGGAAATTGAAAAAGCCATGGTGTATGATTTAGTTATTGACACAGCGAAAATGACTGGCTGGGTTATTGGCTGCATTGACCATGACTCGACATGGGTTTTTGGATACGGACGGACATCAAAACTCACTAAAACGGCTCCCAATGGCAATACTATTTTTGAAATTGGCGGTGTTACCAAAGCATTTACATCCACGGTTGCCCAGATGATGGTGGAGCAAAAAATATTGAATCTCGATTCTTCAATCAATCATTATCTCAAGCCTGCACAGCAATTTCCCTTAGGCAATACCCTGACTTTACTCCAATTAATGACCCATACAAGCGGTTTGCCCAAGCTGCCCGAAGCTTTTGGCATGGATGAAAAGGATAAAAATCAACCTTATGCCGCTTATACTGAGGGGATGCTCTTTGATTATTTAAAATCCGTGGATACAGCTGATTTGAAAATCGGGAAATACAATTATTCGCATATCAATCATGCCATTATTGAAAAAATAATAGCCAATAAAGGCGGTGAAAATAGTTTAAATAATATTGAAAAGCGGTTTGATGATACATCTTCTATCTTTATTCAAGGCTATAATCCCGCGCAATTACCCGTTGCCAATTGGCGATTCAATGAAACTTTCAAATATTCCGTAGGCATCAAAGCCACTATGAATGAATTATTAGATTTTATGAAACTCCAATTAGGCATAAAAGATACTTTTTTATTCAAAATACTGAGGTGTACGCAAGAGCCCCTTTTCAAAACGGATATTGATAAAAATACATCGGTGGGTAAATCGTGGCATATTTTAAAATATAAGAAAAAAATCATGATTTGCCTACAATCAGGCTCTACCAACGGGCAATCCACGTTTATTGCCTTCATTCCCGAAACCAAAACGGGCGTTGTCGTCATGGCTAATACCCGCCTTGTGCAAGCCCCGCTGGGTATGCTCGTTTTAAAAATACTGAACTATAATTGGCGGCGCGATGAGTAAAGCGGAATGCCAGTTCCGTATTTTCAAAATAAATGTTACTTCAATATTCTTCAATATTTGAATGTTTTCATATCTCATTATTGCTATCCGTTTCTGCTATTGCGTAGATATGTTCAATTTCTTTTCTTAATTCGTCTTCGTTAGGTAAGTAAAGTTGATATTTATTTACAAAAAGCTGAGAACTGATATTGTGCATAGCATATTTTATTTGTAACTCATCTTTTTCTCTTGCCAGTACGATACCTATTGGCAGATTATCTCCTTCCGTATTTTCTTCTTCCTCGAAGTATCCTAAATACATATTCATCTGTCCAACATCTTCATAACCAGCTTCTTCGCGCTTCAAGTCAATGAGAACAAAGCATTTTAAGATGCGGTGATAAAAAACTAAATCTACGTAATGTGGGCGATTGCCGAGCACAATACGATATTGTCTGCCTATGAAAGCAAAACCTTTTCCTAATTCCAAAAGAAATTGCTGTAAGTTGTCAATTAAGAGCTTTTCCAAATCTCCTTCGTTAATATGGTATGGTTCAGGAATTTTAAGAAATTCAAGTATGTATGGTTCTCTGATAAGGTCACTCGGTTTTGATATGATTAGTCCTTGTTTTGCTAACTCCAAAACACCTGCTTTATCTTTTGAGGCTGCTAGGCGTAGAAAAAGTGACGCTTTTTTTTGACGTTTTAATTCTGGAATTGACCATTTTTCTATAAGGCATTGTTTTTCGTAGAAAGATCGTTCAATATCATTACTGATTTTTAGTAATTCGACATAATGAGACCAACTCAATTGGTGAGAAGGCTTCTCACTAATTGGATATTTGATATAGCATAGTCGCATATAAACCAAGTTACTTTTGCTGAAACCTTTACCGTGTAGTTGGGTTAAATCTTTTGAGAGTTTATCAATAAGCGCTGTCCCGTAGGTAGATTTTATCTTTCCTTTTTGCTCAAACTCGACAATATATTGCCCTATTTCCCAATAAGTTTGTAGCAATTCGGTATTTACTGCTTTATAAGCATTGTTGAGCCCTTTGATATAAGTATTTGATATATGGGCTACAAGATTCTCATATTCAGGTGTTTTAATTGCCAGTTTACTCATAAAATTTTTTTATTATTTTTTACGTTAAGGCAAAGATACATTTATTTGCTTTAGCCGAAAATACCTTTTTTGATTGAAATATTTTTGTTATGGTGCCAAATTTATTTTGTTCGCTTACTTTAAGCACCATTACTTGCGGAACTGGAGTTCCGCTTTACAACTAAAAAACATTCCAACCATGACATTCAAGCCCGCCTACTGGCATTTTGTCTACATTTCAGCTCTCATTTTACTCGGTTTTCAATATTATTCAAAGGCTACCCTTTTGGAAAGGACGTGCGAATCTTTGGGTGGTATCAATCAGCAATTGCAAGATGATGCTGAGATAATAAGTGCGTCTGCAGAAAGTATGAAATATGAAATTCGTAAAAAAGCTGATATAAATCCGAACAAATATCGTAGCTACTGTTTAAGATCCGAGGTAGCAGATACCATTATTAAAAATACGCTTTTGTATTTGAAGGGTTGTGAAAATCATTTAAAAGCAACATCTTCTTTCGATAAAAATAAGATTCAAGAATTAAAACAGTATTTATCAAATGCAAAGAATGCACTAACTAATGTTGATGATTCAAGAGATAAGGAATATATTTTTAAAAAGAGTCATTTAAAAAGTTATTTAGAAAATGAAGGATATTGGACAAGGCTTACTAAACTACCTAATGAAGCTATTTTAACAGAATTATCTAAAATGGAGAATTTGGTTCTGAATGATGAAATCTTTTTTTTAAATTACACTGTAGATATGGTGTAAAGGGTGGATATTACATTCGATAGATTCAGAGAGGC
>JANMYC010000520.1:0-1551 GCA_031381715.1 Saprospiraceae bacterium | reverse complement strand
ATGCCTTTTATTTTCATTTGGAGATTGTAGCTCAGTTGGTTAGAGCGTCGGTTTGTGGTTCCGAAGGCCGTGGGTTCGAGACCCATCATTCTCCCTTTTAAAAAGCCTAATATGTTGACTTGTTCAATATATTAGGCTTTTTTTACGTTTTTTTTCATCGGGCTTTACCCGATGCTGATATATGTCACACTTCCAGGGCTGTTATTTTATTGAATAAACATTTGTTTATTCGCAATTCTCTCAATGCAATCCGCTACTTCATTGATGGATAAAAATAGGGCTTCAAAAGAAGGGATTACAAAATAAATATCTTGAAAACGGTCTTTGATATAGGGTGTCTGGATAATTTTTTCGACATCATAAGGCACTCTTTGCGGCTCTGAACTCAGTAAAGCATAATCCGTTTCACCGCTTGAAGACAGAATTCCCGCGCCATAAATGCGCAATCCCGCTTCCTCTTGAATCAAGCCAAACTCGATGGTGTACCAATATAAACGGGCTACCGCTTCTATAACTTCTTCATTATCAATATATTTCAAAGCGATGGTGCTCAGTTGTACTAAAAAATCACATAAATTATGGTTGGTGAGTAATGGTACATGCCCAAAAACATCGTGAAACATATCAGGTTCTTCTAAATAATCCAATTGGTCAATGTGTCGAAGCCATGTTGTAGCGCAGAAATTTTTGTCGCGCATCAATTCAAAAAAGGTCTTATTGGGGATTAAACCTGGCACTACTTGAATTTTCCAACCGGTTATAGGTTGTAAAAGATGGTTTATTTCTTCAAAATTAGGTATTTTATCAGCTTTAAATTCTACTATTTCTATTCCATCCATGTAGGCTTGCGTTGCTTTTTGGGGCAAATTGCCAATTTGTCGATTATAAAGGATTTTCCACACCGCATAGTCATTGGCTCTGTAGCCCGTATAATCTTGAAGCATTAACTGATTCTGCGAATAATCGTAATAACCATCGCTATTTTGTTCAAAATCTGTCTTATCTAAAAATTGTTTTACCATAAACTTATTGGCTATTTGGTTAGGAACATTAAGTTTTATTTTAAAAATAGATTTTTCACAAATGTACCCCCTCAGTATAGCGCAATCAAATACTATTTCTTATCTTCGTTATAAGTTTTACTTATAACGCGAATAATGGGTTAAAAATGCCTTTAGGCATGATATATTGGTAGAAATATCGATATAAAGCAGAAATAAAGTCCCATCGGGACGATATATTGAACTGATTTTTTAATATTAAATTTAATATATCGTCCCCATGGGACTAAAATCAATATTTTTATAAGTTTCTACCGATATTTCATGCCTAACGGTATTTTATACCCATTATTCGCATTTATATTATTTTTAAGAGTCAATTTTAATTGTTTTAAAGCGAATAATAATCACTGATAACTTCGGAAATCTTAGTTTTTAGATATCCCAACGGGTTTTAACCCGTTGTTTCACTCAAAACAATGGGTTAAAACCCATTGGAATCAACTTAAACTTTGCAGATTGAGGTAAAATCAGAGATTTCCGAAGTTAC
>JANMYC010000513.1:0-1608 GCA_031381715.1 Saprospiraceae bacterium | reverse complement strand
ACCACGTTGGCTCTCTTTTGAGAACAGATATTTTAAAAGAAAAGCGTAATCTATGGAAAAAAGGCGAGATAACAGCCGAAACCCTCCGCGCCATCGAAAATAGAGAAATTGCTGAGACAGTAAAAAGGCTGGAAGCAACGGGCATGAAATCCATCACCGATGGTGAATTCCGCCGTGATTATTTTCACCTCGATTTTTTAAAACAATTAGAAGGTGTAACGGTCACTGGCGGCATTGATGCCAACCCAAACGCGAAAGCGGCTGAGGATGGTTTCACTCCCCCAAAATTGAGTGTTACAGGCAAATTGCGCCACGTGCGCACGATTCAAGTGGATGATTTTAATTTTTTGAAATCGATTACTACTGAAACGCCGAAAGTATCTATTCCCTCTCCGACTATGGTGCATTTTAGGGGTGGTCGCAAGTCCATTGCCATTGATGCTTACCCTGATATGGATGATTTTTTTGAGGATTTAGCTGAGTGTTATCGGGCTGAAATTGATGCTTTGTATGCAGCAGGTTGCCGTTATATTCAATTAGATGACACTAATTTAGCTTATTTATGCGACCCTAAAATGCGTGCGGCGGCTCAAGAAAGAGGCGAAGACCCGAACGAATTGCCTCGCACTTATGCCGCGTTGATTAATTCAGTCATTGATAATCGCCCGGCGGATTTGGTAGTAGGGATTCACTTATGTCGCGGTAATTATCGCTCAACTTGGTTTGCGGAGGGTGGTTATGAGCCGGTTGCGGAAATCCTTTTTAACAGCATCAATGTCGATGCTTACTTTTTGGAATATGATGACGAACGTTCAGGAGATTTTGCCCCTTTGCGTTTTGTACCTAAAAATAAAGTTGTAGTTTTAGGCATTATGTCTTCAAAAATAGGTGATTTAGAGTCCGCTCGCTTTTTAACTCAAAGAATAAAAGAAGCGGCTAAATATATGCCTTTGGAGAATATGTGCGTCAGTCCTCAATGTGGTTTTTCAAGTACACACCACGGCAATTCACTGACTCATGCACAACAATGGAAAAAATTTGAACGCCTCGTAAAAACCGCTCAAACGGTTTGGGGAGACTAATGTAGGACGGAAATGATATTACGAACAGCCACTCCAAACGATGCCCAATCCATTGCACAACTCCATACGGATAGTTGGCGCATTGCTTATCGAGGTATTTTATTAGATAGCTTCCTTGATGGGGATATTGTGCAAAATAGATTAGATGTATGGTCGAAACGTTTTGCAGAACCTACACCCAATCAGCATATAATAATTGCTGAAGAGGATAGTAAAATGCTCGGTTTTGTTTGCATTTATGGCAATGATGACGCAAAATGGGGGTCTTTGATTGATAATTTGCACGTTCGACCTGATATAAAAGGGCGTGGCATTGGAAAAGTTTTAATTAACGAAGCCTTCAAATGGTCAAAATTGAATTATCCTCAATGTGGCGTTTACCTTTGGGTTTATGAAAATAATACTAGTGCAAGAGCATTTTATAGTCATTTAGGCGGTAAAGAAGTTGAAAATTATCTTCATGAAAACCCCGGCGGTGGCGAGGCAAATGCTATTAGGTGTTCTTGGTCAATGTAAATGTGTTATG
>JANMYC010000460.1:0-2540 GCA_031381715.1 Saprospiraceae bacterium | reverse complement strand
TTGGAAATTTTGAGAAAACTGCGTTCACCGTATTTTTACGCCGTTTTACCGATAGATATGCCATGATTCACCAAAAACTAAAAGAGACATTTAGTATATTCGTATATTTGTAGTATTATGAAAAAAGTATTATTCTACCTTAATATTGCTTTAGCAATATTTTTTCTAAATTCTCTTTGTGCTACGGGAGTACATACTGAATCAGGATTCAAAACGGCTACGCAAGAATATGCTTTTGATTCTAATCAAATTAGTAGCGAAAACCCTTTTTTTGATATTTACTTTGAAGACATTTTAGAGGATGATTTGACTGATTCTGAAAGAAAAAAGCCTGCTTCGGTTCAAATATCCCAATACAACGCCTCTTTTGTAGCACAAAATTTTTCCGACAACAACTTCAAAGAACAATTGCCTGCTGACCATTTCTTTCCTTGCAAGGCATCTATCATTACCTTTTTATGTGTATTTCGAATCTAATACTATTATTTACATTGTCACTAACCTTTCTCAGGGAAAAGATTTCCTTAATCTCAGTTTTTATTCTTTTAAGTAAAATCGGGTAATACTATCGCTGTTGGTTATATCGAGCCTAAACTTGAATAGTTAGATATTTCTTAAGAGACGTCGCTCAATTACCCCCTCAGTATTTTAGTTGATTTTTAATTTGAAAGCTGAAATTTTAGGTCAAATACGAAGGAACCCTACTTTCATATAATTTATAGATTTTTAATTTCAAACCTATTCCATAAGTGTGCACTTTTGGAATGACGTGCTCAATAATTTAGTCCACTTGCTTATTTTAATTTTAAGAAAAGGGCTTTATCCTTTTCAAAATACAAAACAATATGAAAAAAGTATTGCTATTGATAATCTCTTGCTCTTCTATCGGTTTTACTGCATGTAACCACAAAAAAGAAGAAAAAAAAGAAGAAGCGGCTAAGTTGCCCGTAACCACACCAATCCTTATGGATACAACCTTAACGAAGGATTATATTGCAGAAATCCAATCCATTCAAAATATAGAGGTGCGGGCTAAGATCAAAGGATTCCTTGAAAATATCAAAGTTGATGAAGGACAGAGGGTGGAGACTGGTCAAATGATGTTTACGATTCGCTCCCGAGAATATGAGGCAGAATTAGCTAAAGCCCAAGCGAAAGTAAATACAACTGAATTAGAAATGCAGAATGTAAAGACACTCGCGGAAAAAAACATCGTTTCGCAAACAGAATTGGCACTAGCGGTGGCTAAACTTAATGAAGCAAAAGCTGAACAAGGTATCGCGGAAGCAGAACTAACTTTTACGAAGATAGCTGCGCCTTTTAGTGGAGTGGTAGATAGACTGAAATTTAAAGTAGGTAGCCTCATTGATGAAGGTACTTTATTGACGTCTTTGTCCAATAATAGAGAAGTGTATGCCTATTTCAATGTGTCCGAAAAAGAATATTTGGACTACAAAGCGAAGGGAAAAGATAAGGAAAAAACAACCATTAACCTCATGCTCGCCAATGGTCAGCCGCATAAATACAGAGGCGTGATTGAAACAATTGAGGGAGAATTTGACAAAAACACAGGCAGTATTGCCTTTCGTGCAAAGTTTCCGAACCCCGATTTGTTGTTGAAACACGGCGAAACGGGGAAAGTACAATTGCCCGTTGTGTTGAGTAATGCCCTTGTTATTCCGCAAAAAGCGACGTTTGAATTATTGGATAAAGTGTATGTCTTCGTGGTGGATAAGGACAATGTCGTGAAATCGAGAAATATTATTGTCAAACAGAAACTATCCAATTTGTACGTCATCGAATCGGGCTTGACGCTCACGGATAAAATTCTTTTGGAAGGGGTTCAGACCGTGAAGGAAAATGATAAAATTGAGATGGAATTGCTACCTGCGAAGGAGGTGGTTGAGCATTTGCAGTTAATTAAACAATAATGTCAATATATACTGAGGGGTCTAACTATTTCTAGGGGCGAATAAATTCGCCCGCTATTGATGCGTGATTCCCAATCAATTGCGGGTGAATTTATTCACCCAACCAGTAGATAATGCCATTTAAATTCATTCAAAGAAAAAATCATGTTTAATCAATTTATATCGAGACCAATATTATCTATTGTTATCTCGCTCATTATTGCATTGCTTGGGGCTTTGTCGTTAACGCAATTGCCAGTCACGCAGTTTCCGACAATCTCTCCGCCAAAAGTAAATATCTCCGCCGAGTACCCAGGTGCGAACGGCGAATTGATGATTAAGGCGGTGGTTATCCCATTGGAGCGTGCCATTAATGGTGTTCCGGGTATAAAATACGTCGCATCTGATGCGGGTAACGACGGTACGGCAACGATTCAGTGCGTATTTAACTTAGGCACTGACCCGAATATTGCGGCGGTGAACGTTCAGAATCGCGTTGCTGCTGTAATTAATAAACTACCGCCGATTGTAGTACGTGAAGGTGTGAAAATCACCCGTGAAGAATCTAATATGTTGATGTATCTTAATTTGTACAGCACTGACCCGAATTTGGATGAAAAGTTTTTATTC
>JANMYC010001521.1:0-2025 GCA_031381715.1 Saprospiraceae bacterium | reverse complement strand
TCACCGTCAATCAGCGGAAGGAGTACATTCAGTCAGTCCGCCAAATCTTTTAAGAATTTCAGTGGGCATTGAGAATATAGCGGATTTAATCGAAGATTTTAATCAAGCTTTGAATGTCTTGTAGCGTGGAACTCCAGTTCCGCAATTAAAGAATACATTGAGGCAACATCAGTAAAAAAGGTAAAATGCGGTCATAGTTCAATGATTCATAATCCAAGCCGATGTGAATATTTTTATAATAGCTTTTGATATTGTCATAATAGTATTTTTCGGACGGTAGAAACCATGCTTTTTGACCTAATTTTTGAGCTAAAAACCACTTTTCAAGCAAGCGAGCCGAGCGACCATTACCATCCGCAAATGGGTGTATTTTAAAAAAAACAAGATGGATAAAAGAAGCGTAATAGAAGGTTTCTTGAATAGTTAAATCTGAATTTTTAAGCGTTTCAATATCATTAAAAAGCTTTTCTGTTTCAGATTTTACGATATTGGGTGGCGCAGCGATATATTCAATTTGACCATTTTCATTCAGAATATATTCAATTTCGGTGCGAATACGACCTCTATGGGTGGATTTTAGCAGGTTTTTACTAATAAATTGATGTGCTTGGAGTAAATTTTCAAGAGTTAAATCATTGTTTTTAGCGAAAGAATAAGCGTAAAATAAGTCGTCAATTTTTTTGGTATAATCGGGGAGGTAAGGAGATTGACTAAACCGATGTTTTAAATAACTATTCAAATCAATGTCTTCGCCTTCAATTTTTGAAGAAAAAACGCTCGATACCGAAGTATAAAAACTGAATGTGTCAGTGGTCAAAATACTTTGTTGCGCATCAGGTAAAACCCAATTAGATTGCGTTTGAACATTGTAATCAGACAAATATTTGTCAGTTAATATTTCGAGCATATTTTTTTATCTTTGCGGTAAAATTACGGATTTATTCCTAAAATGTAACACCCCCTCAGTACCGATGCTCGGAATCGAGGTTTTAAAACAGAAAAATCAGAACTTTTTAAGAAAAATAAATTAAAAATCAATAATTATCATGGCTCAATTAAATTTTGGCGGTACAGTTGAAAACGTTGTAACGCGCGAAGAATTCCCTCTTGAAAAAGCAAAACAAGTATTAAGCGAAGAGACAATTGCAATCATCGGTTATGGTGTACAAGGTCCTGGACAAGCATTGAATCTACGCGATAATGGTTTTAAAGTTATCATTGGTCAACGCCACCCTTCAAAATCTTGGGATAAAGCGGTGAAAGATGGTTTCGTACCAGGTTCTACCCTTTTCGATATTGAAGAAGCTTGTACACGTGGTACTATCATCATGTATTTGTTGTCTGATGCTGCTCAAATTGCAGCTTGGCCTACGATAAAAAAACATTTAACGGCTGGTAAAGCTTTATATTTCTCTCATGGCTTTGGCATCACTTACAAAGAGCGGACAGGTATTATCCCTCCTGCTGATGTGGACGTGATTTTGACTGCGCCTAAAGGTTCTGGTACGTCATTGCGCCGTATGTTCTTAGAAGGTCGTGGATTGAACTCATCTTATGCTATTTTCCAAGATGCGACTGGTCGTGCATTCGACCGTACAATCGCTTTAGGCGTTGGTATTGGTTCGGGTTATTTATTTGAAACAAACTTCCAAAAAGAAGTTTATTCTGACCTTTCTGGTGAGCGTGGAACTTTGATGGGTGCTATCCAAGGTATTTTTGCTGCTCAATACGATGAATTGCGCCGTAGAGGTCACTCTCCATCTGAGTCTTTCAACGAAACGGTTGAGGAATTAACGCAATCATTGATGCCATTGGTTGCTGAAAATGGTATGGATTGGATGTACGCTAACTGCTCAACAACAGCTCAGCGTGGTGCGTTGGATTGGTGGAAAAAATTCCGTGATGCATCTGCTCCAGTTTTCAAAGAATTGTATGATTCAGTTGCCGCCGGTGAAGAAGCACAACGCTCAATCGACTCTAACAGCAAAGTTGATTACCGTGAAAAATTAGACGCGGAATTAAATG
>JANMYC010000428.1:0-1555 GCA_031381715.1 Saprospiraceae bacterium | reverse complement strand
ATATCACATTATTTTAAATCAGTATTTTTATTCAGCCTTATCACAGTCCTCCTATTGGCTTGATGAGTTATTTTGTCGCAATGTATATTATCAGTACAGTTATTAGTTGGCATTGTCTCGCCTTGTGCCAATTGAATAATGCGTTGAGGTGCAATCCCTCTTTTAACTAAATATTCTGAAGCAGAATAAGTACGGCGCAATGATAAATCATAATTATACTTATTTGTACCTCTACTGTCAGTATGGCTTTCTAAATCAATATTCAATTCAGGATATTTTTTTAAGATAATAATCACTGAATCAAGGATATTTCGTGCGTCTTGACGTATGAGAGACTTATCAAAATCATAATAAATATTAACGATACTATAAGAGTCATTTTTAACTTTAGTGGAGTTATCGGAATCCATTGGTGGTAATTTTGAATCAGCGTCTATGGCTTTGCCTAAGCCAGTCAATGGATTAAGAGCTGTGCGATGAATGTAAACTGTGATATTGGTGCGCTTATCATCCTTTGTAAATGTTATATTTTCTGCATCATAATTTTCTTTTAGAATTTTGAAATTATAGTCATTACCCCTTTCAAGATACAGAAGGCTCAGCCCTTTTTCGTCAGTAATTATTTCATTTTTATTTTGCCAACTTACAAAGGCTTTATCAATCGGAAGTCGGGTATCTAAATCCAATACTTGAATTATTATTTCTATTTGTTTTTTATCTTGAACAGCATCCAAAAGAACAATAATTTCAGAAGTAGTATCATTTTTCATCAGCGTAATTTGCTCTGAATTATACTTTCCTTTATTGATTTTTATATTGTAGTTGTATTGATTATCCCATTTTTCAAGTAAAATTTTACCATTGTCATTGGTATAAAATGCTTTTTGGTTATCATTTTTAGTCAATATTATATCGGCATTGGCAATAGGTAATTTCGTTTTATTATCCAAAACAAGAAGGGTTTTTAAAGGCTCGGGCGAGAGTAGAGGTTTTATTTTATGAGCTAAAACAAAACTGTAAATATCATCTTCGCCAAATCCACCTGACCGATTGGATGAAAAATACCCTAAAGTATGGTCAGTATCTAAAATAAATCCAAAATCGTCTTTTTCTGAATTAAAAGGGGCTCCTATACTGAGGGGGTTAGCAAAAATATCTTGCCCAACTTGCTGATGCGTGTAGTAAATATCCAGCCCACCTTGACCACCCAATTTATTAGAAGAAAAATAAAGTGTACCATCCGCGTGTATGAAAGGAAATACCTCATTTTTATCAGTATTGATATTAGAACCTAAATTGAAAGGTTTTCCCATTTTTCCATTGGGTAATATATCGCTGACATATAAATCCATACCGCCATATCCACCTTTTCTATTGGATGAAAAATACAATTTTTTGCCATCCGTTGATAGGCTTGGATGACAAAAATCCTTAGTCTCGCGATCAAATTCAACCCGTTGTGGTTTACTCCATGTTTTATTATTAAAGTGAGAAATATAAATTTGCATACGGTCAACAAGCTCCACATATTTGGCTTTTCCTCCTTTTTTATTAT
>JANMYC010000419.1:0-2381 GCA_031381715.1 Saprospiraceae bacterium | reverse complement strand
GTTTAAAAATATTAGAAAATAAGAAAATCAAACGTATAAACGTACATACTTCACGACGTATAAAAGTATTAAATTCAAAAAATTGTTTTTTTTCAACATAACTCTCTTTTATACTAAGGGGGATATCCCAAAGAACAGTAGAAAATATAAAAATTCAAAAAAATGACAATTTAACTCAATCGTAAATAAATAATAAGACTTATATACGTACAGACTTTTTTACGTGTAAAAATATACTAAAATACAATCCCTAAAAAACACTATTCAAATACTGAAGCACCATCAAAAAATTTATTTTGATGATGCTTTTACTTTTTTAAATCTTTTTATGTTCTTTTATTTCTCTATAATCTATTGTATATCAATAAGTTAAGAGAATAAAAGCGAGAAGAACGGGAGAAAAAGCGAGAGAAAAAGAAAATAAATGCGAGAAATAAAGAACAACCTGCGAGAGAAACGGAACAGGTTAGAGTTGATCAAGCCCCTTTTGCGAGAGAAAAAGAACGAAGATTACGATTTATAGCCAAAAGCGAGAGAAAAAGAAAATAAAAACGAGAAATAAAGAACAAGTATTTAAAAATAGTCTTATTATTGTTCCGTTATTCTCGCTTTAAGTAGTCCTTGTTCGTTTCTCCCGCTTTTATTTTCCGTTTTTCTCGCTTTTGTTCTTTACTTCTCGCTTTTAGAAATTAAATAGTTTTGGAATGGCTAAAGTTCGTAATAAAAACAGTAAGGCAATAGTCTTAATCAAAAAATCAAATAATCTTGTAGAATCAAGGTATAAATTTGATATATGGGAAACACGCTTTTTTTTGTCAATACTTTCCCAAATTCGCAAGGATGACACTGATTTACGTCCTTATCGCATTTGGTATAAGGATATTATCAAAACCTTTGGATTAACCTCAGGAGATGCCTATGCCTCCCTGCGCGAAGCAGCGAAAAGCCTAATCCGAAAGCCCGTTCGTACCAGTTATAATGTAGATGGCGTATTGAGGGAACAAGAAGTTACTTTGATTACCGAGATAGACTATTTAGTCAGTGGTACTAAAACCGAGAACCACGAATATATTGATGTAGTTGTGCAAGAGAAAATGAAACCTTTACTGCTGCAACTTCAAAAGAATTTTACGGCTTACGACCTCAGGAATGTTGTGAAATTAGGCGTTTATTCAGTCAGGATATATGAAATATTAAAACAATATGAAAGCATAGGCTCTCGAACGCTCATGATAGCTGAAATGAAAACTATGTTTGACTTAAAACATGAGTACCAAAAATACAATGACTTCTATCGTTGGGTTATCAAACCTTCAGAGGATGAAATTAATAACTATACAGACCTTTTGATTTTGAATATTGAGAAACAAAAAGAGGGTAAAAAGGTCGTTTCCTTGCGTTTTAAATTTAGAAGAAAAACAGATGTTGAATTAAGTAAAATGACGGGTAGTGCTTTTCGAGATACATCATTCGATGGGGTAGAGGACGCAGAATTTGAAGAAATCAAAACACCTGTTAACACTAATTTTGAAAAAGATGCACAACCCATAACTGAAATTGAATTGGATAAAAGTTATCTGTTGAGTGATAATCAAGAAAAATTGATAGCTGAATATTACGGGGCAGTGGTCATAAAATTTGGTGTTAGTTTAAAAGTTTTAATGAGTTTAGTTCAAAAACACACGGAAGTTGAAATCAAGCAAGCTGTGCAAGTGACTGAAAAAGCGATGCTCACGGGTAAAATAACTAACATAGCAGGTTTTTTTGTTGAAGCCGTTAGAGGGGCATACAAAGATACATCTGCCCATAAAAAAGAAGTAAAATCCCCAAAAGACGCTGAGAAAAAAGAAAAATATATACTCAGTCAGCAACAAGAAGAAAAAAGAAAACAAGGTATTAAAAGCCTTTTTGAAGAGAGGAAAGCTATTTTTGAGCGTTTGATAGAAGAAGATGAGACCTTTTGGCTTGAGTTAGAGGAAAGTATTAGAGCCGATAATATGATTAAAAATCACTATAATCACGATAAAACAGTTTATGAAAACATGCAGACACCTATGATTGCAGGGGCATTAATAGCAATAGCAGCCAAATTGAGAACCGATTCGTTCAGTAAGCTTTAGTATCAAGGATTGGAAACATTCTTTGCAGTCATTTTTGTGAAGAGGTTAAAATGGGGCAAGCAACTTTAAAGCGTTTTAATTTGCTTGATTACTTAGAAATAAATAATCATATACCATATTTTTGTAAACAGACAAATCGGGTAGGGGAGAAGCGGGATTTTTAGCTTGTTCATCCCACAATCTCATGCGGATATAAAGAGGAAAAAGCGGGTCGCTTTCAAAATGAGCGACTTCCGCATTAGACATTACTCCGCCTTGAAA
>JANMYC010000398.1:0-2167 GCA_031381715.1 Saprospiraceae bacterium | reverse complement strand
GTAATTGTAAAACTGCATAGTCGCTGTCGCTCCTTTTAGCCACTGATTTTACTGATATTGACTGATTTTACACTGAGTTAAATAAATGTATATAAAAAATAAGTGGCTAAACGTAAACGGAGCAATTGCGCCCCCACAGGCTAAGTTATTACAAAAAAAACCCTCAAGGTTCACGAAGAACCTTGAAGGCTTAAATTTACTAATCTCATTTTTTAACCTAAAGAATAAAAACAAACACTAGATTACTGATTAGTACCTAAGGAATGATTTGTATTATAGGTCGTCTTAGATGAAAAACAAGTAGTAAATACCAAATACCGTGCTAATTTTTTCATAATGTGTCAACAAAAATCAATTATTATATTTTTTTATGTCAAATTCTTACAAGTTGACTATCAGCACTATACAGATTACATATTTTTAGCCGCCCTTAAAAATGGATGATTGGGATCCATTGCACTCACAATATGCTGATTTTTAATATCAGATTCAATCAATCCGTCTCTCAAACGCACAATTCGGTGGGCATGATCGGCAATATCAGGCTCATGCGTGACCAATATGACGGTATTACCTAATTTATGAATTTGCTCAAAAATACCCATAATTTCAATCGAAGTTTTAGTATCCAAATTACCAGTTGGCTCATCGGCGAGGATAATGGCAGGATTATTAACCAAAGCTCTTGCTATCGCCACCCTTTGTCGCTGACCGCCCGAGAGTTCATTGGGTCTGTGCGTCATACGGTCTTTTAAGCCCACGGCTTCCATGGCTTGCTCGGCTTTTTCTATCCGCTCAGCCTGTTTCATGCCCGCGTACACGAGCGGCAAAGCCACATTTTCAAGCGAAGACATACGAGGCAATAAGTTAAATGTCTGAAAAACAAAGCCAATTTCCTTATTCCGCACTTCCGCCAATTCAGAATCCGTCATTTGGCTCACATCTATGCCGTTTAAAAGATATTGTCCGCTTGAAGGCGTATCCAGACAGCCCAAAAGGTTCATCAATGTCGATTTGCCCGAGCCAGAAGGTCCCATGAGGGCGACATATTCATTTTTATAAATCTGAAGCGTCACAGATTTGAGGGCATTAATGGTATCAGAACCCATCACGTAGGTTTTTCTGATGTCGCGTATGTCAATGATAAGTTCCATTTGAGCTATTTAATTTTATAAATCAATCACCTTAGGCACTTTGAAATGGGCTTTGTTGTGGTCGGGTGCATTTTTGAGTGCATCCTTTTGAGAAAGTTGATTTTTGACAATGTCCTCCCTCAAAACATTCACATCTTCGTTGATGTACACCAAAGGCTCTACCCCCTCAGTATTCAATTCATCAAGCTTATCCACCATTTTCAAAATATCGGTCAAACTGCCTTGAAGCTTCAATCGCTCCGTATCCGTCAGCTCTAACCGAGCTAAGTTTTCAAGTTTCAAAATTAAATTTCTATCTACTTCCATATCAATTTATTAGATGATTAAGTTTAAATAAAGGATGAAATGATGGTTTTGGTTGTTAGTGTAACATCTTTCAAAAGATTTATTAATAATTTGATTCAGCCCTGAAAGAGCGCAATACATCAGAATAGGGTGAAGCCCTATCTAACAATACGAAAATGAATAACCAATTTTTTTTGATATATAGATAGGGCTACACCCTATCCTAATACGTTACGCCCTTTCAGGGCTGAATTTGATTTATTTATAAATCGTCGTTTACAACCAACAACTACCTATACGTTCCCAAATGCGTTCCCCTAACACCTTGCTTTCTATCTTCAAAATACCTTTTGAGGGCAAAGCGGCTGGATGCAAATGCAATTTCGCTCCACGGAATATCTTCTTCTTTAAAAAGTTCAATCTCGATACTTTCTTCTGTCAATGAATATTTCAAATCCACCATTTCCACTAAAAAATGCAAATGTACTTGATTGACCGGTATCACATTATAAACGGTGTGCAAACCTATCATCCGCACTTTTCCGTTCGTCTCTTCCTCCATTTCACGCATGGCGCCATGTTCCACTGTTTCATCGTTTTCCATGAAACCGCCCGGAATATTCCACATGCCGTATTGTGGCTCAATGCCCCGTTTGCAAAGCATCACTTTATCTTCCCAAATGGGCAAACAACCCACAATTATTTTAGGATTGACGTAGTGAATCGTG
>JANMYC010000364.1:0-3409 GCA_031381715.1 Saprospiraceae bacterium | reverse complement strand
CGGCGGGGGGGTATCTAATGCGTGAATTTCACGGCATTAATGACCCTTCTTATGGTGCTATAACAATAGCCAACTATACTTCTCACTTAGATTATGTAAAAACTAAAATGGATGCTGGTTTGATATGGTCAGCAACGGCTTCGGAGGCTATCACTTATAAAATGCAACGTGATGCTTATTCAATTGCTACTCTATTTAATTCAACTGCGGGTACTATTAATGTAAACTTCACAAATACCTCGACGTTGAATACTACCATATTAAAAACGCCCGTAACAGTAAATGTAGATGTAGCTTCTATTGCTGGTACTTTTACGGTATCTCAAGGAACTACTACGATTAACTCTACACGCAATGGCAATATTATCTCTTTTAATGTATATCCCCATCAAGGTAATGTTGTTTTAAAAACGGGGACAATTAACCCAACACAGCCAGTTAATATTACCAATTTCTTAGCTACCCCTCAGTCATCAGCGGTAACTTTATCGTGGACAAGTCCACTTACTAATTTTGATGAAGTGATGATAGTTGCAAGAGCTAATACCGCGTTTACAAGCCAACCAAGTGGGACTAACTACGTTGCTGATGCAAATTTTGCGGGTGCAGGGACAGCTTATGAAGGTGGAAAAGTCGTTTTCAGAGGAAAAGGAGGTAATATGACAGTAACTGGTTTGACAAATGGGACTTTATATCATTTCAAAGCTTTTTCGCGTTTTGGAACCCTTTGGTCGAGCGGTGTAGCAATCAGTACAACACCGATTGCCCCTTCTACAGGCGGCTTTGACCCAGCATTGTGCTATCGTTTAACGGCTCGACACAGTGGCAAGGTGATGGGTTTAGCTTCAACATCTGTAAATAATGGTATCACTTTAGTACAAAATCCGTGGGTAGGTATTCGAGACCAAATTTGGCGAATTAAAAAAATTGACGCCACATTTTATCAACTTACGAGTGGGTTATCAGGTAAAGCTCTAAGTGTGAGAAGTTCTTCAACGGCTGATGGGGCGGCTATTATCCAAACTACCTACACGGCATTAACGAGCCAGCAATGGAGATTGAACCTTAATACTGAGGGGTATTACTCCCTAATTGCACGGCATTCAAGTAGAGCTGTTGATGTGACCGGCGATAATATAGCCGATAAAACGCCTATCGTTCAGTGGTATGCCAATGGAGGGACTAATCAGCAGTGGAGAATTGAAGCCGTTGGATGTCCGACAGGAACACTTGCTCTGGCGGCAAATCGCATTGTATCGTTCAATGGACGATTAGAAAACAATAAAGGTATTTTGCAATGGGTCGTTAATTCTGAATACTTAAAAGACTATTATGAAATCGAAAAAATGGATGAGATGCAAAATTTCAAAAGTTTAACGATAATAAATGGTAATAGTGCTGACAACCTACGCTCGTTTTCTTTTACAGACGAATCCCTTGAAGACGGTGAAAATGTATATCGTTTAAAATCGGTGGGCAATGACGGCTCGGTTCAAGTCAGCGATATAGTCACGATTAAGTACCAACAACCAGATATTTACACCTTATCTCCTAATCCAACCAGCAACTATCTGGATGTGAATCTGACGATGTCCGAAAATCGCCCCGTGGTTCTGACTGTCATGGACGCTTCAGGACATAAAATGCAGGTAGTTTCCGTTGAAAAAGCAGCTAAAACCCACCGCATAGAATTGAACGACTTGGCAATGGGTCAGTACTTCTTGCATATCCGTACGGCGGGTAAGCGTGATATCACGCGGACGTTTATCATTTCAAGATAATCATTAAAAGGAGAGTTTTATTAAAATATAACCAAAACGTACTATGAATTTAACAATGAAAAAAAGTCTTTTCAATGTAGGTTATACCATAACTGATTATGAAGAGGCTACCGATATTATTACTCAAAATGCCATGAATCGCATCAGTTTCGGGGTCAGTGCTTTAGCTGTTCATGGGTTAATTGAATCCTACAAAGATAGGTCGCTCAGAGAAAAAGTCAATAAACTTGATATGGTACTTCCTGATGGGCAGCCTGTTCGCTGGGCTTTGAATGCTTTTCATAAATCCCAAATGAAAGACAGGGTTTGTGGTCCCGTGCTCACCCAATGGGTTTTAGAATCCGCCCATAAAAATGCTTTAAAAGTATATCTCTATGGCAGTACAGAAGATACACTGAATAAACTCCAAGCCCATATTCGCCAAAATTATCCTAAAATCGATATTTGTGGCGTGCACGTTGACCGCTTTCGGGATGCCACGTCAGAGGAAGATGTGCAGGATATTCGGAAAATCAATCAATCTGGAGCCAATATCGTTTTGGTAGGCAGAGGTTGCCCACGTCAGGAAAAATGGGTTTCTGATCACCTCGGTAAAATTAGCAGTGTGATGATGGCTGTAGGAGCCGCCTTTGATTTTCATGCGGGTACGGTAAAACGCGCACCAGTTTGGATGCAAAATAGCGGCTTAGAATGGTTTTACCGACTTATTCAAGAGCCCCAAAAGCTTTGGAAGCGGTATTTGGTCACAAACTCCTATTTCATTTACCTTTCATTCAAGCAATTTTTTCTAAAACGAACATAAAACTCAAACATTTTTAAATAAATCATACTATGGAAATAGCTATTATCACGGGTGCTGCGGGTTTAATTGGCAGCGAATCAGTCGCTTTTTTTGCGGATAAATTTGATTTGATTATCGGTATTGATAACAACTACCGCCAATACTTTTTTGGCAAAGATGCTTCTACCGAATGGAATAAGACCAGATTAGAAAAGCAATACGACAATTACAAACATTTGAATATTGACATTAGAAATTATGAAGAATTAAAAGAGATATTTGAAACATATAACACCGACATTAAGCTCGTCATACACGCTGCGGCTCAACCCAGCCACGATTGGGCAGCAAAAGAACCGATTACCGATTTTACAGTCAATGCAAATGGAACGCTCAATTTACTGGAATTGACTCGACTTTATAGCGATAAAGCTGTATTTATTTTCACATCTACGAACAAAGTCTATGGCGACAATCCTAACTTTTTACCGCTGATTGAAACCGAAACAAGATGGGAAATTGATGAAACGCACGCTTATTTTAAAGATGGAATTGATGAAAATATGAGTATTGACCACACCAAACATTCATTATTTGGGGCTTCAAAAGTAGCGGCGGATGTATTGGTGCAGGAATACGGAAGGTATTTTGGAATGAATACAGGAGTTTTTAGAGGCGGTTGTTTGACAGGCCCTAATCACTCGGGTGCGCAACTTCACGGCTTTTTGGCTTATTTGATGAAATGTACAATGACTGGCAATCACTACACCATATTTGGATACAAGGGCAAGCAGGTGAGAGACAATATACATTCATTTGATTTGGTCAATATGTTTTGGCATTTTTA